>NZ_JPWT01000002.1:0-284874 GCF_000773065.1 Burkholderia sp. ABCPW 111
TCGACGTTCGACGTTCGACGTTCGACGTTCGACGTTCGACGTTCGACGTTCGACGTTCGACGTTCGACGTTCGACGTTCGACGTTCGACGTTCGACGCGTGCGTGACCCCCGATCGGCATGTTTGGTTCAAAGCGATTGCAAGCCGTGGAGTCGCTCCGACGCGCGCCCGCCGTCACGTCACTCGATCGCCGCGCGAATCCACCCGTACGCCGCGCTCCTCTTCACCCGCACTCGCATCGTCAATACACGAGCTGCGACACGCCGCAAGTCAGCGACATGTCGTGGATCGTGCTTTCGCCGATCTGCACGCCGAGCAACTGCAGGAGCGGCACGACCGCGGCGTCGAGCCCCGACAGCATCGGCGGCAGCACACCGCCCAGGAACGAGTTGAGATCGGTCTGAATCGGGCCGAGCGGCAGGCCGACGCCGAGCAGCGTGATCTGCGTCTGTTGCAGCGAGGTGCCGAGGCCCGACAGCGCATTGCCGAGCACGCTGCCGACGCCGTTCGAGTTCGTGCTCTGATAGCCGCCTGTCGTGCCGTAGAACGTGAGCGTCGGCGCGCTGCCCGCGGGCACGTCGGCCGGTAACGACGCGAGCGCCTTGATCGTCGCGAGGTTCGCGACGTTGACGAGCGTCGCGGGTGTCGAGCAGGTGAAAGGCAGCGATGCGGACAGATTGGCCGGCGTGTCGCCGATGCACAGGTTCGCGAGGCCCGTCTGCACGCCGATGGCCGATGCGCAGGTTGAAGGCGAGGACGTGCAGCTCGCCGATTGGAGCCACGCCTGCCCCGGCGCGATCTGCATCGACAGCGGCAGGTTCACCTGCACCGGCACGAGCGCGCCGAGGGTGCCGAGCGGCAGGTTCGCGGTGCCGAGACCGATGTTCAGATAGAGCCGCACCTGTGCCGTGCGCGCGATCGTACGCCATGTCTTCGTGACGGGATCGATGCCCGCTTCGCCGATGCCGAGCACGGGCGGCTGGATGATCTGCACTTGCAGAGTCGCATTCAGCCCGCCGATGTTGAGCCCGTTCGCCAGCGAGAACGCGTTCTGGCCGGTGGCGATCTCGGCCGCGACGAACAGCGCGTCGAACGGGCTGAACGTTGCGTCGAGCGCGGCCTGCGGGTCGGACAGGCCGATCGAGAAGATGCCGGGCGAATTCGCGGTGCCGCCGATCGTGAAAGTCTGTCCGCCCGCGATGTTCGCGCTGACGATCGTCTGCAATGCGCCGAGGCTCGTCTGCAGGTTCGCATTCGCAACCGAGGTTTGCGACAGCGCGGTCAACATCCAGCTGGCGAGTTGAGGGACGCTCGTCTGCGTGTTCAGCAGCGCGTTCACGGTGCCGACGTTCGCGGCGGCCATCAGGTCCTTGATCTTGATCCGCGAATTCGCGAGGCCCTGATACGACAGCACCGACAGATTCAGATTCGTGCCGAGCAGCCCGTTGAGCAGCGCGTTCACGACGCCGCCTTGGAGTTGCGCGAGCGTCGTGCCGATCGAGTAGGTGCCGACATTGGTCGCCTGCGCGGTGCTGATTGCCGTAACCGTGCGCTGCGAGCCGAGAAAGTAGTACGGCACGCTGCGCGTGACCGTTACCTGAACCGCATTGAGCTGTGCGTCTGCGCCCGTGGCCGTGCCCGACGCCGAGCCCGCGAAGAAGCTCGGCCCCGCGTTGTCCTTCACGTCCCATCGGCCGCAGACGACCGTCATCGATTGTCCCGACGCGGTGCTGTCGAAGCCGTTGCCGAGCGCCGCCGATTGCGCCGTTGCGGTGGGTTTCGCGCAGCCGTCGTCCATCGTCTGGGCGGCCGCGAGCGCGGCCATGTCGGCGCTGCTTTGCAGCGCGCGGCGCTGATAGAACAGATTGCCGAGATCGACCGCGCCGAGCGCGGCGATCACGACGCCGATCGCGATCGCCGCGATGACGGCGAGCGAGCCGCGCTCGCGGGTGGGCGAACGTCGCGGGCGGCGCGGCCGATTCGGCTCGCGACGGTTGGAAAGATCACCGGTGGTCGGGCGGCGTGTCGGCTTGTTCATTCCAACCTCGTCGTGCTTCGTCGGCGTTGCGTATTCTGATGCGCCGATGCGAGATCGATCGGCATCGGACGTTCGTTGTCGCCGACGACGCTCCCGGGCCATATGAATCGCGCGATATTCGCGCGTGCGGGCGTTTTCCATTCCGCCGCGATCGTTGGCGGGAGCGTCGTCGGCTGCGCGCAGGGCGCGCCAGCGAATCATGCGGGCAATCGTGCTTGTTTTGCAATCCGATGTTTTCCCGAAATGCGCGTGTCGACGGTGACTTATCTCGTTATAAAAGGAGAAAAGAAATGTGTGGATAGGAATCCGTATGAATGTGAATGAGAAATTGCAAGTGCGATTCGACCATCGCCGCGGCGTGAACGTGGCGATGCGCAACGCTTGCGTTGCGCGCGCGTCGCGACGGCCGATCGTTCGTGTCGCGCTCGTGCGTCGCGCGGCGTTCGAGGGCGTTGGCAGTTTGCGGATGCGCGCGTGCGTCGTCGGTCGCCGAGCTGCATCTCGACGCGGCATTCCGGAATCGCAGGAAAAGGCGATTCGGCGGCGGCGCGCGATTATCCGCTCGCGAACGCGCGGCCGGCGCGGCGATCGCTTTAACTTCTGACAAAAGGTTGACGCCTTTCCGTATGGCGGGCATCGTGTGCGGGTTCCGCTTCGGCGGGACGGGCGGCGACGCCCGGCGCGGCTGCGTCGCGCGCGGGCCGCCGCGGTTCGAATTCATGTCGCCGCCGCGTGTGCCGCGCGGCCGCGACCACGAGAGGAGAGGAGCGCATCCATGTTGAAACCCGAAGTCGACAGCCTAGTTCCGCACGTTCCGTTCAGCCGTCGCACGTTCGTCAAGGCGGCGCTCGGCGGCACCTTCGCCGCCGCCGTGCTGCCCGTGTCCGCGCAGACGATCACGACCGACAGCGCCGGCCTCGACGTCGATACCGTCGAGATCCGCTCGGGCGATTCGAGCGTGCCCGCCTATCGCGCGCAACCGGCCGGCAAGAGCAACTTGCCCGTGATCGTCGTGATCCATGAGATTTTCGGCGTGCACGCGCACATCGCCGACATCTGCCGACGCTTCGCGAAACTCGGCTATCTGGCGATCGCGCCGGATCTGTTCGCGCGGCAGGGCGATCCGTCGAAGTATCCGTCGATCCAGGCGGTGCTCGAGCAGGTGGTCGGCAAGGTGCCGGATCGCCAGGTGAGCGAGGACCTCGACGCGACGCTCGCGTGGGCGGGAAAGAACGGGGGCGATCTATCGCGGCTCGGCGTGACGGGTTTCTGCTGGGGCGGCCGGCAGGCGTGGCTGTTCGCCGAGCACAACCCGCACGTGCGCGCGGCGGTCGCGTGGTACGGCAGGGTGGTCGGCGAGACGAGCGAGATGACGCCGTTCAACCCGGTCGATCATGCGGCGCAGCTGAAGGCGCCGACGCTCGGGCTGTACGGCGGCAAGGACGACAGCATTCCGCAGAGCTCGCTCGCGCAAATGCGCACGCGTCTCGCGGCGGCCGGCACGAAGGCGGCGCGCGAATCGGAAATCGTCGTGTATCCGGACGCGGGCCACGCGTTCTTTGCCGACTATCGTCCGAGTTACGTGAAGGCGGATGCCGACGACGGCTGGAAGCGCGCCGTCGCCTGGTTCCGAGATCACGGCGTGATGTGACGCCGCCGCGCGCCGCCGCCGCATTCGAGCGGCGGCGCGCGTGCCGTGTCGCTTACGGATTCGCGCCGGTCGCGACAGGGCGGGACGGATCGGCGCTCCACTCGCTCCACGAGCCCGCATAAAGCGCCGGGTCGTGCAGGCCGGCGATCTCCATCGCGAGCGCATTGTGGCATGCGGTGACGCCGGAGCCGCATTGCAGGATCACCTTGTTCGACGGCGTCGAGCCGAGCAGCGGATTGAAGGCCTCGCGCAGTTCGTGGCCGCTCTTGAAGCGGCCGTCCGCCGTCAGGTTGTCCTTGAAGAAGCGATTGAGCGCGCCGGGGATGTGCCCGCCGACGCGATCGATCGTTTCGTTCTCGCCGCGATAGCGGTCGGCGGCGCGCGCGTCGATCACGAGGCGGTCTTTCGTCGAGAGATTCGCGAGCACTGCCTGCGCGTCGACGACCGTCGCGAGCGGCGCGGCCGCGCGGAAATCGCCCGTCGATCGTTGCGGCGTGTCCTGCGACACCGCGTGGCCCGCCGATTGCCACGCTTGCAGGCCGCCGTCGAGCACCGCGACGGAATCGTGGCCGAGCCAGCGCAGCAGCCACCACAGGCGCGCCGCGTACATGCTGCCTTGCGCGTCGTATGCGACGACCTGCTGATTCTGCCTGAGCCCGTGCGCCTTCAGCGTGTCGACGAGCGCATCGCGCGCGGGCAGCGGGTGACGGCCGTTCGTGCCGGTTTTCGCGCCGGACAGGTCGCGGTCGAGATGCAGATAGTGCGCGCCGGGAATGTGGCCGGCCGCGTACGCTTGCTCGCCCAGGTCGGTATCGGCGAGATCGAAGCGGCAATCGAATACGAGCACGCTGCCCGGCGCGGCCGCGATGCGTTCGGCGAGATTGTCGGCCGAGATGAGCGTGGTGTAGTGAGTGTGTGGCATGACGCCTCCCTTGGAGATACGGGCCAGATGCTCTAAGTCTAAACAAAAAAAGACGGGCCGCAGCCCGTCTTTTCCGTGCCGGCCCGGCGCGAGGCCGGATCGAGCGAGGTTTCGGCGAATGTCGCGCGCGGCGTTTCGAGCTCCCGCTCAGATCGCGCCGAGCTGCCGGCGCAGGAACTCGTGGAAGTGCTGCATGCCGTCTTCCATCGGGCTCTGATACGGGCCGACCTGCGATTCGCCGCGCTCCATCAGCGCGCGGCGGCCCGCGTCCATGCGCAGCGCGATCTCGTCGTCCTCGATCGCGGTTTCCATGTAAGCGGCGCGCTCCGCCTCGACGAACTCGCGCTCGAACAGCGCGATTTCCTCGGGATAATAGAATTCGACGATGTTCGTCGTTTTCTGCGGGCCGCGCGGAATCAGCCACGACACGACGAGCACGTGCGGATACCACTCGATCATGAGGCCCGGATAGTAGACCATCCAGATCGCGCCGAACTCCGGCGGCACGCCGTTGCGATAGCGGAGAACCTGATCGTGCCACTTCTGGTACGTCGGGCTGCCCGGCTTCGCGAGCGCATTGTGCACGCCGACCGTCTGCACGCTGTACCAGTCGCCGAACTCCCACTTCAGGTCGTCGCACGATACGAAGCTGCCGAGACCCGGATGGAACGGGACGACGTGATAGTCCTCGAGGTAGACCTCGATGAAGGTCTTCCAGTTGTAATTGCACTCGTGGATTTCGACGTGATCGAACATGTAGTCCGAGAAATCGAAGTGGTGCTTCGTGCCGAGCGTCGCGAGGTCATGCGCGACGTCGCGGCCCTCGGCTTCGAACAGCAGGCCCTGCCAGTTCTGTAACGGCGTCGCGTGCAGATTCAGACAGGGCTTGTCCGGAAAATGCGGCGCGCCGAGCAGTTGGCCCTCGAGATCGTAGGTCCAGCGATGCAGCGGGCAGACGATGTTCTGCGTGTGTCCGCGACCGTTCAGCATGATCGCCTGGCGGTGGCGGCACACGTTCGAGAGCAGCTCGACCTGCGAAGCCTGGTTGCGAACCAGCACGCGGCCTTCGTTCTCGGAGGGCAGCGCAAAATAGTCTCCCGCTTCGGGCACCATCAATTCGTGCCCGACGTAGCGAGGTCCTTTCTTGAAAAGTGTTTCGATTTCGCGCGCAAGGAGCGCCTCATCGAAATAAGCGGTGACGGGAAGTTGGCTGTGTGCCGACTTCAATTGCAGTGCGTCGCTCAGATTGGACATTCCCACTCCCGGTGAAAGCGTGAAAGCAGTGAACAACCCAACCATCGAAAATTCGATTTAGGGGAACCGGCGATTATACCCGGATCAACTTTCTTGGGGTGATATAAGTGACTGATTTGTGTCAAATTTTTCCCGGAATTCGGACGCACTTCGTGCGATTTGCACACGCGGCGCGCGGCGGTCGGGCCCTGCGAAGCCAAGTCAGCAGGTCGGAAAATTTGCTTTTGCCGTAGAATGTCCGACTTGTTTTGAATTTTGACACCCCGTCCATGGCGAAAACCGCAACCCCAGGCGCGTCCGCGTCCGACCCCGGTTCCGGGCCGCTGCCTGAAAACTACGAGATGGCGCTCGCGGAACTGGAGGCGCTCGTCGCCCGAATGGAGGGCGGGGCGCTGAGCCTCGAGGATTCGCTTGCGGCGTATCGCCGCGGCGCAGCGCTCGTTGCGTTTTGCCAACAACAATTGGAAAAAGCGGAGCAGCAGGTGCGCGTGCTCGACGGCGCCACGCTCAAGCCGCTTTCCGCCGGAACGGCCGCCGCGGACGGCGAAGACGACGATCTATGACATTCGACCAATGGATGCGCTTGGTGCTCGAGCGCGTCGAGACGGCCCTCGGCCATTACTTGCCGGCTGAGACTGTGGCGCCCGCGCAACTGCACGAAGCGATGCGCTATGCGGTGCTCGGGGGCGGCAAACGGGTGCGTCCGCTGCTGTGCCATGCGGCGGGCGAGCTCACGGGTGCGTCCGAGGCGGCGCTGAACGCCGCCGCGGCGGCGCTCGAGATGATTCACGTGTATTCGCTCGTGCACGATGATATGCCGTGCATGGACGACGACGCGCTGCGTCGCGGCAAGCCGACCGTCCACGTCAAGTACGACGAGGCCACCGCGCTGCTCGTCGGCGACGCGCTGCAGTCGCAGGCCTTCGTCGCGCTGACGGACGCCGCCGCGCTGCCGGCCGGCAGGCAGGCCGCGCTCGTGCGCGAGCTCGCGCTCGCGAGCGGCTCGATCGGCATGGCGGGCGGCCAGGCGATCGATCTCGCGAGCGTCGGCCACGCGCTGTCGCGCGACGCGCTCGAGACGATGCACCGAATGAAGACGGGCGCGCTGTTGCGCGCGTCGGTGCGAATGGGCGCGCTCGCGGGCGAGGCGCCGTCCGAAGACGGGATGCGCGCGCTCGATGCCTACGCGGCCGCCGTCGGCCTCGCGTTCCAGGTGGTGGACGACATTCTCGACGTCACCACCGATTCCGCGACGCTTGGCAAGACGGCCGGCAAGGACGCGGCGAACGACAAGCCGACCTACGTGTCGATCATCGGCCTCGACGCGTCGCGCGCGCTTGCCGCGCAACTGCGCGCCGATGCGCACGCCGCGCTCGAGCCGTTCGGCGCGCGCGCGCAGCGCCTGGCCGAACTGGCGGACCTGGTGGTGAACCGGGTCAGCTGACGCGAAAGCCCGCCGCCGCGCCCACGCTACGGGTGGTGCGCGCAAGAAGTGCGGGCGCGTTTGTTTTCCTACAATGGAACGACGATGTACGACTTGCTGAAAACCATCGACGACCCGGCGGACCTGCGCCGTCTCGATCGTCGCCAACTGCAGCCGCTCGCCGACGAGCTGCGCGCGTTCGTCCTCGACAGCGTGTCGAAGACGGGCGGCCACTTGTCGTCCAATCTCGGCACGGTCGAGCTGACGATTGCGCTGCATTACGTGTTCGACACGCCGGACGACCGGATCGTGTGGGACGTCGGTCACCAGACCTATCCTCACAAGATTCTGACGGGCCGCCGTGACGCGATGAAGTCGCTGCGCCAGCTGGACGGCATCTCCGGCTTCCCGCGTCGTTCGGAGTCCGAATACGACACGTTCGGCACCGCGCATTCGAGCACGTCGATCTCGGCCGCGCTCGGGATGGCGATCGGCAGCAAGCTGAGCGGCGACGACCGCTTCTCGATCGCGGTGATCGGCGACGGCGCGATGACGGCCGGCATGGCGTTCGAAGCGATGAACAACGCGGGCGTGTCCGAGGATGCGAAGCTCCTCGTGATCCTGAACGACAACGACATGTCGATCTCGCCGCCCGTCGGCGCGCTGAACCGCCATCTCGCGCGCCTGATGTCGGGCCGCTTCTATGCGGCCGCGCGTGCGGGCGTCGAGCGCGTGCTGAGCGTCGCGCCGCCAGTGCTCGAGCTCGCGCGCAAGCTCGAGGAGCACGCGAAGGGCATGGTCGTGCCCGCGACCCTCTTCGAGGAGTTCGGCTTCAACTACATCGGGCCGATCGACGGCCACGATCTCGATTCGCTGATCCCGACGCTGCAGAACATCAAGGAGCTGCGCGGGCCGCAGTTCCTGCACGTCGTGACGAAGAAGGGCCAGGGCTACAAGCTCGCCGAGGCCGATCCGGTGCTCTACCACGGCCCCGGCAAGTTCAATCCGGCGGAGGGCATCAAGCCGTCGGCGACGCCCGCGAAGAAGACCTACACGCAGGTGTTCGGCGAGTGGCTGTGCGACGCGGCGGAGCTCGATTCGCGCGTGGTCGGCATCACGCCGGCGATGCGCGAGGGCTCGGGCATGGTCGAGTTCGAGAAGCGCTTTCCGGAGCGCTACTACGACGTCGGCATCGCCGAGCAGCACGCGGTGACGTTCGCGGGCGGCCTCGCGACGGAAGGGCTCAAGCCCGTCGTCGCGATCTACTCGACGTTCCTGCAGCGCGCCTATGACCAGCTGATTCACGACGTCGCGCTGCAGAATCTGCCCGTCGTGTTCGCGATCGACCGCGCGGGTCTCGTCGGCGCGGACGGTGCGACGCACGCGGGCGCGTACGATCTCGCGTTCCTGCGCTGCATCCCGAACATGACGGTGATGGCCGCATCTGACGAGAACGAGTGCCGCCAGATGCTGCACACCGCGCTGCAGCAGCCGAATCCGACCGCGGTTCGTTATCCGCGCGGCGCGGGCACGGGCGTCGCGACCGTCAAGGCGTTCACCGAGATTGCGCTCGGCAAGGGCGAAGTGCGTCGCCGCACGTCGCAGCCGGAAGGCAAGCGCATCGCGATCCTCGCGTTCGGCACGATGGTCGCGCCGTCGCTCGCGGCGGCCGAGGCGCTCGACGCGACCGTCGCGAACATGCGCTTCGTGAAGCCGATCGACGCCGAGCTCGTGCAGGAGCTCGCGCAGACGCACGACTACCTCGTCACCGTCGAGGAAGGCTGCGTGATGGGCGGCGCGGGGTCCGCGTGCGTCGAGGCGATGCTGGAAGGCGGCGTGATCCGTCCGGTGTTGCAGCTCGGCCTGCCGGACCGCTTCGTCGATCACGGCGATCCGGCGAAGCTGCTGTCGATGTGCGGTCTCGACGGCGACGGCATTGCGAAATCGATTCGCGAGCGCTTCCTGAGCCACGGCGCGAACGTCGCGAGCCCGGCGAAGCGCGTCGCATAACGTCGCATCGAGCCGCCGCGCGGCGGGCGCGCGACGGCTTTCCCCTTCATGCATGGGCCTGCGGGCCCATGTTGCATTTCCGGCAGGTCGTGCGGCATACGACGATACGTGCTGCGTGGCCCTACAAGGATCGAACAAGATGAACCTGATGAATCCCGAATTCGTGATGCCCGACGTGCAGAGCACGGTCGACACCCGGCAGATGCCGATTCAGCGCGTTGGCGTGCGCGCGGTCCGGCATCCGTTGACGGTGCGCACCGCTGAAGGCGGGACGCAGGCCACCGTCGGCACCTGGAATCTCGACGTGCATCTGCCGGCCGATCAGAAGGGCACGCACATGTCGCGCTTCGTCGCGCTGCTCGAGGAAAGCGACGGCCCGCTGACGGCCGACGCGTTCCGCGCGATGCTGGCGACGATGCTCGAGAAGCTCGAGGCGCAGGCGGGGCGCATCGAAGTGTCGTTTCCGTATTTCGTGAACAAGACGGCGCCCGTGTCGGGCGTGCGCAGCCTGCTCGACTACGAGGTGACGCTGACGGGCGACGTGCGTGACGGCGTCGCGCGCGTGTTCGCCAAGGTGCTCGTGCCGGTGACGAGCCTTTGCCCGTGCTCGAAGAAGATTTCGCAGTACGGCGCGCACAACCAGCGCTCGCACGTGACGATCGATGCGGAGCTCGCGGCCGACGTGCCGCTCGAGGATCTGATCCGGATCGCCGAGGAAGAGGCGTCGTGCGAGCTGTGGGGCCTTCTCAAGCGTCCCGACGAGAAGTTCGTCACCGAGCGCGCGTACGAGAATCCGAAGTTCGTCGAGGATCTGGTGCGCGATGTCGCGCGGCGGCTCGATGCCGACGAGCGGATCGTCGCGTACGTGCTCGAAGCGGAGAACTTCGAATCGATCCACAATCACAGCGCATATGCGCTGATCGAGCGCGACAAGCGGCGCGCCGCATAAGGCGCGTGCGGCGTTTGTCGTCGCGCTGAGAAAGGGGCCGCTCGATTCGAGCGGCCCCTTTCGTTTTGTAGCGCCTAACGGCGAATGCGCGTGTTGCGGGAGCGGCAGTTCTGTTGCGGCCCGGGCGTCGGCTCGCTGCGCGAATCGGCGGCAATCGCGATCGATCAACGTGCCGAGCGGGCGCGGCGCATGACGGCAGGCGCCGAAGGCGCACGCGCGGCGGCGCGGTCGCATCGCCGTCTACGCGCGCTTCTCGTCGCGTATCGAGGTCGCGCAACGCGCGTCCGCGATACGGCATCGCGCAGCGCGGCGATCCCGCAGCGGTAATGTCTCGTCGGATTCGCGCTCGACGGGCGCGCCGTGTTTTTGTTCCGCGCGTTATCGCGCGAGCGACGCGAGATCCCAGCGCGGCTTCACCGTGAACGCATAGTCGCGGCTCGCCTGCGACGGCCAGCGCGCGAGCCGAAGCGCGCCCGCGAGCGCGATCATCGCACCGTTGTCGGTGCAAAGCGCGAGGTCGGGGTAATGAACGTCGAAGCCGCGTTTCGTGCCCGCCGCCGACAGCGCGGCGCGCAGTTGCCGGTTCGCGCCGACGCCGCCCGCGACGACGAGCCGCTTGAGCCGCGTCTTCTTCAACGCGGCGAGCGACTTCGCGACGAGCACGTCGACGGCCGCGTCGACGAAGCCGCGCGCGAGATCGGCCTTTGCGCGCTCGAGCTCGGCGCCGCGCGCGTGCGCCGCTTCGAGCTTCTTCATCTGCGTGAGCACCGCGGTCTTCAATCCGCTGAAGCTGAAGTCGAGGTCGCCCGAATGAAGCATCGGGCGCGGCAGCACGACCGCGCCCGGCGTGCCGGTCTCGGCGAGCTTCGACACTTCGGGGCCGCCCGGATAGCCGAGGCCGAGCAGCTTCGCGGTTTTGTCGAACGCTTCGCCCGCGGCGTCGTCGAGCGTCTCGCCGAGCGTCTCGTAGACGCCGACGTCGGTCACGCGCATCAGTTGCGTGTGTCCGCCCGACACGAGCAGCGCGACGAACGGAAACGGCGGCGGCTCGGCGACGAGGAGCGGCGAAAGCAGATGCCCTTCGAGATGATGGATGCCGATCGTCGGCTTGTCCCACGCGAATGCGAGCGCGTTCGCGATGCTCGCGCCGACGAGCAGCGCGCCCGCGAGGCCGGGCCCTTGCGTGAACGCGATCGCGTCGATGTCCTCGCGGCGCGCGCCGCTCGCGGCGAGCACTTCCTCGAGCAGCGGCAGCGCGCGGCGAATGTGGTCGCGCGACGCGAGCTCGGGGACGACGCCGCCGTATTCGCGGTGCATCGCGATCTGCGAGTGGAGCGCGTGCGCGAGCAGGCCGCGCTCGGTGTCGTAGAGCGCGAGGCCGGTTTCGTCGCAGGAGCTTTCGATGCCGAGAACGAGCATGATGGTGTGCCGTGGCCGCGTCGACGCGCGCGCGGCCGGAAATCAACGTAACAGAAAAGTATAACAGTGCGGCCGCTTCGCCCGCCGGCGCGCGGGCGAAGCGGCGCGCGACGCGGGTACAATCCGCGCCATGGAAACGTTCGATATCGCAGTGATCGGCGCGGGCGCGGCCGGCATGATGACGGCCGCGGTGGCGGGGCGGCTCGGCCGGCGCGTCGTGCTGCTCGATCACTCGCCGCGGCTCGCGGAGAAGATCCGCATTTCGGGCGGCGGGCGCTGCAACTTCACGAACCTGTACGCGGGGCCGGACAACTACCTGTCGTCGAATCCGCGTTTCTGCCGCTCGGCGCTCGCGCGCTACACGCCGCGCGATTTCCTCGGGCTGCTGAAGAACTATCGCGTCACGTGGCACGAGAAGCACAAGGGTCAGCTCTTCTGCGACCACTCGAGCGACGCGATCATCGACGTGCTGAAAAGCGAATGCGACGCGGGCGGCGTCGCGTGGCGGCGGCCGGTGTCGGTCGGCGCGGTGCGCCACGCGCACGCGGACGGCTTCGCGCTCGACACGAGCGCGGGCGCGATCGGCGCGCAGGCGCTCGTCGTCGCGACAGGCGGGCTGTCGATTCCGAAGATCGGCGCGACCGATTTTGCCTATCGGATCGCGAAACAGTTCGGCCACAAGCTCGTCGACACGCGGCCGGCGCTCGTGCCGCTGACCTTCGCGACCGACGCGTGGGCGCCGTTCGCGGCGCTGTCGGGCGTGTCGGTCGAGGCGCGGGTGTCGACCGGCGCGAAGAAGGGGGGCGGTGAGTTCGTCGAAGATATTCTGCTCACCCATCGCGGGCTGTCCGGGCCCGGCATCCTGCAGATTTCGAGCTACTGGCGCTCGGGGGAGCCGATCCACGTCGATCTCGTGCCGCAGATCGACGCGGCGAATGAGTTGATCCGCGCGAAGGCGGGCTCGCGGCGGCAGATCGGCACGCTGCTCGCCGAATGGGTGCCCGCGCGGCTCGCGCACGCGTGGCTCGACGCGGAGCGCGTGCACGCGGACGCGCGGCTCGCCGATCTGCCGGACAAAACGTTGCGCCGGATCGGCGAAACGCTGTCGCGCTGGACGCTCACGCCGAACGGCACCGAGGGCTACCGGAAGGCCGAGGTGACGAAAGGCGGGGTCGACACGGGCGAGCTGTCGTCGGCGACGATGATGAGCGCACGCGTGCCGGGCCTTTTCTTCGTCGGCGAGGCGGTCGACGTGACGGGCTGGCTCGGCGGCTACAACTTCCAGTGGGCGTGGGCGTCGGGCGTCGCGGCCGGGCGCGCGGCCGCCGAATGCACGCGCCGCTTGACGGGTTAGTGCGTTTGTGCGAAGCGTCTGCTATACTCGAAAACCTTTCTCCGCAACACCTTTACTTTCTTTTTTTACGTGACGGGTCATGACGATCATCCGCGTTAAGGAAAACGAGCCTTTCGAAGTTGCGATGCGCCGCTTCAAGCGCACGATCGAAAAGAATGGTTTGCTGACGGAGCTGCGCGCGCGCGAGTTCTACGAGAAGCCGACCGCGGAGCGCAAGCGCAAGAAGGCCGCTGCGGTGAAGCGCCACTACAAGCGCATCCGCAGCCAGATGCTGCCGAAGAAGCTCTACTGAGCGTTACCGGCGCCGCGTGGTCCGCTAGGCGGCGCACCGATGGGATTCGAGTACGCCGCGGCCCGTCGATGCCGAATTCGAGCAAACCCGCTTGAGAAGCCGTCTCAAGCGGGTTTTTGTGTTGACGCCGCTGGTCGGCGTCACGTGAAATTTTTCAAACCGGGTATACGATGAGTCTGAGAGACCAGATCAGTGAGGACATGAAGGCCGCGATGCGCGCGAAGGAAAGCGAGCGGCTGGCGACGATCCGTCTGCTGCTCGCGGCGATCAAGCAGCGTGAGGTCGACGAGCGCGTGACGCTGGACGACGCGGGCGTCACCGCGGTCGTCGACAAGATGATCAAGCAGCGCAAGGATTCGATCAGCCAGTTCGAGGCGGCGGGCCGCACCGATCTGGTCGAGAAGGAGCAGGCGGAAGTCGCGGTGCTGACCGCGTACCTGCCGGCGCAGCTGTCGGAGGCCGAGGTCGTGGCCGAAGTGCAGGCGGCCGTCGCGCACACGGGCGCGGCGGGCCCGCAGGACATGGGCAAGGTGATGGGCGTGCTGAAGGGCAAGCTCGCCGGCCGTGCCGACATGACGGCCGTGTCCGCGCTCGTCAAGGCGGCGCTCTCGAAGTAACCCTCGGCCGGCGCGGCGCGCGCCAGCCCGCCAAGCGGCCCGCACCGGCCGAGGCGGCGCGCGTCGGCCGGCACGTTTTCCGATCGATCCAACGGTGATTCCGCATTCGTTCCTGCAGGATTTGCTGAACCGCGTCGACATTGTCGACGTGGTCGGCCGGTACGTGCAGCTCAAGAAGGGCGGCGCCAACTTCATGGGGCTGTGCCCGTTCCACAACGAGAAGAGCCCGTCATTCACGGTCAGTCCGACGAAGCAGTTCTATCATTGCTTCGGCTGCGGCGCGCACGGCACCGCAATCGGCTTCCTGATGGAGCACGCGGGGCTCACGTTTCCCGAGGCCGTGCAGGAGCTCGCGCAGTCGGCCGGGCTCACGGTGCCGCACGAGCCGTCGCCGATGCGTGGAGGCGGCGGGGGGGGCTCGGGCGAAGGCTACGCGCCGCCCGCGGTATCGAAGTCGATCACGACCGCGCTGTCGGACGTCATGCAGACCGCCTGCGATTATTACCGCAAGCAGTTGCGCGGCGCGCCGAACGCGATCCAGTACCTGAAGCGGCGCGGCCTGACGGGCGAAATCGCGCTGCGCTTCGGGCTCGGCTATGCGCCGGACGGCTGGCAGAATCTCGAGTCGACGTTCGACGACTATCGCCACGACTCGCTCGTCGACGCGGGCCTCGTGATCGTCAGCGAGAAGACCGACGCGAATGGCGTCGCGCGCCGCTACGACCGGTTCCGCGAGCGGATCATGTTTCCCATCCGCAACGTGAAGGGGCAGGTGATCGGCTTCGGCGGCCGGGTGCTGGACGGCGGCGAGCCCAAATATTTGAATTCGCCCGAGACACCCTTATTTAACAAGGGCAGCGAACTATACGGATTGTTCGAGGCGCGGCTCGCGATTCGCGAGCAAAAGTATGCGCTCGTCGTCGAAGGGTACATGGACGTCGTCGCGCTCGCGCAGCTCGGCTTTCCGAACGCGGTGGCGACGCTCGGCACCGCGTGCACGCCGGTCCACGTGCAGAAGCTGCTGCGGCAGACGGACACGGTCGTCTTCAGCTTCGACGGCGATTCGGCCGGCCGGCGCGCCGCGCGGCGCGCACTCGAGGCGTGCCTGCCGCACGCGGCGGACAACCGGACGATCCGCTTCCTGTTTCTGCCGCCCGAGCACGATCCGGACAGCTACGTGCGGGAATTCGGGACGGATGCATTTTCGGAGCAGGTGAAACGGGCGATGCCGCTGTCGCAGTTCCTGCTGAACGAGGCGACGGCGGGCAAGGAGCTCGACCAGCCGGAAGGGCGCGCGAAGGCGCTGTTCGACGCGAAGCCGCTGCTGCAGGCGCTGCCCGCGAACGCGTTGCGGGCGCAGATCATGCACATGTTCGCCGATCGGCTGCAGATTCCGTTCGACGAAGTGGCGGCGCTCGTCGAAGTGGACGCGCGGATCGCCGCGCCGGCCCGCCAGGCGCCCGCGCGCAGCGAGCGGCGGCGCGTGACGGACAACGAAAAGCGCGCGCTGCGCAATCTGGTGATGCATCCGCGCATTGCGGCGGCGCTCGACGACGAGAGCCTCGCGACGCTGCGGGCGCTGCCGAGAAACGGGGAATTGTTCGACGAGGTGGTTGGCCACGCGCGCGCGCTCGGCGAAGGGGCGGAGTTCCGGCTTTTGTCCGATGTGCTACGCAATTCGGCTAACGCGGCCACCTACGACGCAATTTTCCGGGAAATTCTGGTCTATGATGAAAATGTCCGCGACTTGATGCAGCAGAATCCGGAGAGCGACGCAGCGCAGGAGGGGCTGCGCGAGCAGGAACGGATCGCAGGCGAGGAGCTTCAGGCAGCGGTGCTCAAGATGCGCTACGACGCGTGCTGTGACAGGCTCAACAGCCTTTCGAAGCGGTCGGCGCCCACTTCCGAGGAATTGGCGGAAATCAAGGATTTGCATCAGAACCTGGCAGACATGAAACGGAGGCTCGGGCTGTGAACCGGCCGGGGAGGGGTCTGCCTCAGCGTGCTATAATATAAGGTTTTCAGCGGTTTGTTTTCTAAGCAGAGGCGAGAATCGCAATGGCAAAGGCTACCGGCGGAAAAAAAGCGGCGGGTAAGGCGACGGAATCGACCGTAACGGTCGCGACGGCCAAATCCGCAGCTTCCGCAAAGACGTCTTCGGCCCGCGCGGCGCACCCTGCGAGGAAGAGGGCCGCGGCCGGCACCGCCAAGGCTGCGCCGGCGCCGACGGCCAGCGCATCACGGGTCGTCGTGAGGTCCGAGGCGAAGACGGCCAAGCCGCCTTTGAAGCGGGCGAGTGCGAAAAGCGCAAGGGGAGCGGCTGCCGCGCCGGACGAAACGGCAGCTACTCGAGCATCCACGGTTCAACCGGCTGTAGTCCAGCAGCCGCGAGTCGATTTAGCCGGTACGGCGAACTCCATGACGAAAAAGCTGAACGAAGTATCCGTCGATGACGACGCAAACCAGAGCGACGACCAGCCCACCGCTGTGTCGGGTAAAGGCGAGAAAGCCAAGGCGCGCGATCGCCGCGCCAAGGAAAAGGCGCTGCTGAAGGAAGCGTTCGCGACGAGCACGCCCGGCACGGCCGAGGAGCTTGAAGAGCGTCGTACAAAACTGCGCGCGCTGATCAAACTCGGCAAGGAGCGCGGCTTCCTCACGTATGCCGAAATCAACGACCATCTTCCGGACAACTTCACGGAAACGGAAGCGCTCGAAGGCATCATCGGCACGTTCAACGACATGGGCGTCGCGGTGTACGAGCAGGCGCCCGACGCCGAGACGCTGCTGTTGAACGACAATGCGCCCGCCGCGTCGTCCGACGATGAAGTCGAAGAGGAAGCGGAAGTCGCGCTGTCGACCGTCGATTCCGAATTCGGCCGCACGACCGATCCGGTCCGGATGTACATGCGCGAGATGGGCACGGTCGAGCTGCTCACGCGCGAAGGCGAAATCGAGATCGCGAAGCGGATCGAGGACGGCCTGCGCCACATGGTGATGGCGATTTCCGCGTGCCCGACCACGATCGCCGACATCCTTGCGATGGCCGAGCGCGTCGCGAACGAGGAAGGTCGCGTCGACGAACTCGTCGACGGCCTGATCGACCCGAATGCCGCCGATACCGACGGCTTCTCCGAGAAGGACGCCGAGGAAATCGAGAACGAGGACGAGGAAGCCGAGGAAGCCGAGGAAGAGGAAGAGGACGATGACGACGGCGCCGCGCAGGCGACCGCCAACGCGGCCCAGCTCGAAGCGCTGAAGCGCGCGTCGCTCGAAAAGTTCGCGCTGATCAGCGAATGGTTCGACAAGATGCGCCGCGCGTTCGAGAAGGAAGGCTACAAGTCGAAGTCGTACCTGAAGGCGCAGGAGACGATCCAGAACGAACTGATGTCGATTCGCTTCACCGCGCGCACCGTCGAGCGTCTGTGCGACACGCTGCGCGCGCAGGTTGACGAAGTGCGTCAGGTCGAGCGCCAGATCCTGCACATCGTCGTCGACAAGTGCGGCATGCCGCGTTCGGAATTCATCGCGCGCTTCCCGAGCAACGAGACGGATCTCGATTGGGCCGAGAAGATCGCGGCCGAAGGCCATTCGTACAGCGCGATTTTGTCGCGCAACATCCCGGCGATCCGCGAACAGCAGCAACGCCTGCTCGATCTGCAGGCGCGCGTCGTGCTGCCGCTCAAGGACCTGAAGGAAACCAACCGGCAGATGGCGGCGGGCGAACTGAAGGCGCGCCAGGCGAAGCGCGAGATGACCGAGGCGAATCTGCGTCTCGTGATCTCGATCGCGAAGAAGTACACGAACCGCGGCCTGCAGTTCCTCGACCTGATCCAGGAAGGCAACATCGGCCTGATGAAGGCGGTGGACAAGTTCGAGTACCGCCGCGGCTACAAGTTCTCGACGTATGCGACGTGGTGGATTCGCCAGGCCATCACGCGTTCGATCGCGGACCAGGCGCGCACGATCCGGATTCCGGTTCACATGATCGAGACGATCAACAAGATGAACCGCATCTCGCGGCAGATTCTGCAGGAAACGGGCCTCGAGCCTGATCCGGCCACGCTCGCCGAGAAGATGGAGATGCCGGAAGACAAGATCCGCAAGATCATGAAGATCGCGAAGGAGCCGATCTCGATGGAAACGCCGATCGGCGACGACGACGATTCCCATCTCGGCGACTTCATCGAGGACACCAACACGGTCGCGCCGGCCGACGCCGCGCTGCATGCGAGCATGCGCGACGTCGTGAAGGACGTGCTCGATTCGCTGACGCCTCGCGAGGCGAAGGTGCTGCGGATGCGCTTCGGCATCGAAATGAGCACGGATCACACGCTCGAGGAAGTCGGCAAGCAGTTCGACGTCACGCGCGAGCGGATTCGTCAGATCGAGGCGAAGGCGCTGCGCAAGCTGCGTCATCCGAGCCGTTCGGACAAGCTGAAGTCGTTCCTCGAGGGGAACTGATCGCCCGTTTCCGATCGGTCGCCGCCGGGGCGCAAGAATCCGGCGGCGATTTCCTTACTTAGTTGTTACAATGCCGGCCCGGCCAGTATTTCCGGGTCTTTTTTTGCGTCGCATTCGTTTTTAGGGCCTGTAGCTCAGTGGTTAGAGCAGTCGACTCATAATCGATTGGTCGCGGGTTCGAAACCCGCCGGGCCCACCAAATCCCTGCCAAGGCGTTCGAGGAAGACGTGTCGTCAAGCATAAGCCGGTCATCCGGATAAGCTATGCTTGACTCTCTGATGACGCGCTTCATTTCTTATCGGGACTCATCGAGAGTCGACGCCGATCCGAGCGATTTCTCCGCTGAGAGGCGGGAGACACGGGCGTAACAAAGCCGGCCATTTGGCCGGCTTTGTTTTTCCGGCTCGGCGCAAATTTGTCCTTTGTTTCGCACGTCACGCCGATGGCGTTTCCGATTCGATCGAGGATTGCCGATCCTCCTTGTTCGGTGTGCTGATCGAATGGTTCGGCGAACTGTCGGCGAACATTGTCGACGCCGACGGCCGCAATGCCGCCGCGGACAATTGCGCGTGGGTGGCTTCGGAGTCGGCCGAGCGCGGTCGATTTGCGCTGGTAGTGCGGGGCGCGCATGAGGGCACGCGTTGCCTATTGGTTGTCAAAGGCGGCCGGGATGCACATCACGGGAACTTCGTACTGGTCAAGGGTAGTGGGTAGTCACGAGGACAGCGGATCGCCTAAGGTTTGACCGTCGGAGAGGTTGTGACGGCTGATCGGCAACGCTCGATCAGTCATCGCGAATACGATGTGCGATTGGCGGTTCGCCGGAACTGACGTCGAGCCGCGATCGAAACGCGCGGGTTTCCAATCGGATCGGAGCAGCCAAGTTGCGAGAGGTGGAATCATGCAAGAGCATGTCGACGGCGCCGTCGGCCGATCCGCGCCGGTTATCGAGACGGTTCGCTTGATCCTGTCCGGCCATCGCCTGGACGACTTCGACAGCAGCCGGGCACTATGGGCCGATCCCGACGTGACGCGCTTGATACGCGAGGAGCCGTACACGATGGAAGAGTGCTGGTTTCGCCTATTGCGCTATGTCGGGCATTGGCGATTGCTGGGCTTCGGTTACTGGACGGTTCACGAAAAGCAGACCGGGCGTTTCATCGGCGAACTGGGCTTTGCCGATGCCAAGCGCGATATCGTTCCCGCGCTCGACAATGTGCCGGAATTGGGCGGCGCGCTGTCCCCCGCCGCGTGGGGGACAGGTGTCGCGCGCGAAGCGTTGTATGCGGTGCTGGATTGGGCGGACGAGCACTTGGCGGCGCGGCGCACCGTTTGCCTGATCGGCCCTGAAAATCGTTTTTGCATTCGACTGGCCGGCGAGTTCGGTTATCGGGAGATAGCCGCTACCGAATACAAGGGCCAGCCGATTCTGCTATTCGAGCGGCCGGCGTGCGAGCCACGGAATCGGAACGATCGGCCGACGATTGCGGTTTCCGACCGGGACAGGCCGGCATAGTACGCAGACGACGGCGAAGCCCGGCGATCGGCTTTGCCTGCTGTCGGCTCACCAGCGGCGTCGCCCGGTCATGCGCGCCGGTTGGCTTTGTCGTGGCGCGAGTAAAAATAGACCAGCGACGTGCGCTCGTTCGTGCGCACCGTTCTGACTTCGTGCCGGTGCATGCAGTTCGTGACGATGACCGTGCCGTAAGTCGGCGCGAAGACGTTCAACGGCCGGCCTTCCGGATGAACCACGAATTCGCCGCCCTCGAACTTATTGCCGAGCTGAATGACGACCGAAAATTCGTAGTCCGGATTGCTTGCCGCGTCGAGGTGGATGCCGATGAAGGAGTCCTTCACCATCCGGTTGATCTGGCATCGCCGGATGAAGTACTCGGCGCGCGTGGCGAACATGTCGCCGAAGAATCGCGTGCGCCGGGCGTCGGTGAGAATGCCCAGGATCTGGTCGGAGTGGGGCCGGTTGACGAGTTGAGGAAGCTCGCCGGCCCGGTCGAGCATGATGCGCCGGACATAGATGTCGTGCGTGTCGCCGGCGTCGCCGGCGGTCACGGATTCCTCCGGCATTTGGGCTTGCAACTGGTCGATGCGCGTTAGCTCGTGCGCGTCGAAGGCCACATAGGCGGGAAGCATCACGGTTCCCACGTCCCTCAACTGCGTGACGTAATCGGCCATTCCTCCTTCGTTGTTACGGAAATGCAGTTCGGCTGTGTCCATGCGCTTCTCCCGGTTGTTGTCGTTGGCGGTTCGATACGCAAATGTTCGGTTCACGTTGAGGCTAAGCGTCCAGTGCCGCGAGAACGGCTTCCTTTTCTGCTCGAGTGGCGACGGCCGCCCAGTGAACTCCCGCGCCGCTGCCCGCATTGACCACGCTCGAAAAGCGATTCGAGCGTAGCACCATGCCGCTCGCCTTGTCGCGGTGGAGATACATTCCCAGCACTGGCTTGTGTTCGGCTGCGACAAAGGTTTCGTCGAAAGGATGGCGAATCGTCGCCACCTCGCGGAAAGCCTGGCAAATCCAGTTTGCCACGCCTTTTTTCCGCAATCGATTGGCGAGCGCGCCGGCCGAATGATCTCTGCCGATCATCACGTCGACGCCTCCATAAGAAACATTCAGTTTGAACACCCATTCGTCTTTGCGGGCCAACGTATCGGCGAGCGTGCTTTCGTCGAGTCGAAAGGTATGCGGGATATAGTTTCGGATCGCGGCGATCTCGTCGTCGTCGAGGAGCGCGTGAAAATGCTCGTCGCATAACAGCGCGAGCCATGTCTTGTTCATTAGCAACTCGGCTTCCAGCCCGTTGGAAAATTTTGCGCCGCTGCGGTGAATTGCATGGAATTTATCGATGTTCACCGTCATGTCGTCATAGACGAAATTCCGGTGAATCAGAATGCCGTTGCCGTTGCCGTCGCCCAGCCACTTCGACGGATAAGTCAATTCCGTATGAACTTCGATCGGTATATCGCTCGCCATGCCCGCAAGGTACCGGCGGGCAAGTTCGGGCGAGGCATATCCGCGGGCGGCGTGCGAACTCCAATCGAGGAGGACCACTCGATCGATACCCAAAGACGCGATGCTGTCCTCGTACAGCGAGCGCAGATTTGTATAAGGGGAACCGTCGAGCGCGACAGCCGGCCAGCCGGCCGCTTGCATGAACCGGCGATAGCAGTCGAACAGTTCGGCTCCCCCGACCGCCGCCGAGAAATTCAATTCGCAAACTGCATAGCCATCCGGCAAGGGGAGGATGTCGACGCGCGTTACCCGGCGGCTGCCGGCTTCCAGTTCCTCCCAGTCGACGTAAGGCATCAGCGCGTCGCTGAGCGAGAATTGCTGGAGGATGTCCGCCCGTGAGCGATGTCGGCAAAGATGACGCGCGATCTTGTTTTGAGCGGACAGCAGATCACGCGCGATTCGGGCGAGCATGTCGAAGTCTTCGGCGGGAAACAGGAGCGGATGGGGCAGCAGGCGGAAGGCCGCCGCGCCGATGTCGTCCAGCAGCGTCCGTACTTGTCGAGTGGCCCCATTTTCGATGATCTTGCGTTTGTTTCTAATAAACGCGGCAATCACGTCTTTGTTGAATGATTCGAACATGGTTCGCTTTATCGACTGGGTGCGTTATCGATATTTCACCGAATATCGGCAGCGTATTATCGGATGCCGATAATTTGGGGAAGCCTATTTCTAATAGTGAGGCATAGAAGGCGAATCATTATGCTGCCAGATTTTCTTGTTCAAGGTGAGAATTCTATTTAAAGAAACCGGCGCGACACGTTTTTGAATGAGGAATGGCGTGTGCATATGCCGTTGTGCCGAATGGGTGCGACGCGACCGAGATCTAGGGCGGTGTCGCGGAGGGCGCGATCGGCGCGATTGCAGCGCGGGTTGACTGCCCCCCCGCGCAACAACCCACCGCACCCTCGCGACATAATCACCCCAACCACCGCCCCGGCCACGCCGCGAAGCTCGGCCTCGCGCAATTCCGTACCGCCTGCCGCAACCGCCGCACCAAAACCAAAACCAAAACCAAAACCGCCGATTTCCCAACCCCCGCCCGATTTCCCAGCCCCCGGCTCGCCGCATCGCCACGCCTCATCGATCGGAAAACAGCCGCTTCTGCCGCGCGGCCGTCTCTTCGCGCCCGACCGCCTTGATGATCTTGTAGATCCACTGAATCGACACGCCGTACTTTCGCGCGAGCTCGCCGTGATTGTCGCCGCGGAACTCGTCGTAAATCCTGCGGTCGCGCTGCGACAGCTTGTACGACACCCCCATCGGGAAATACACGTTTTGTCCACCCCAATGCGCCGCCATCCTGTCGGCGATCTCCCGGCCGAGCTGATCGGCCTCGTCCGTCTTCATCGCCGCCAGCTCCTTGAGCGCCACCGACACATGTTGCGCAAGGTCGACCAGCAGCTCCGGCCCCTTGCTCTTGAAATCCGCCTTCATACAGCCTCCATTCGAACCGTTTCATCCCGGCAAGCAATCATGCGTTCAAGCGCCCGAGCGCCCGAGCGCCGGAGCACCCAAGCACCCAAGCACCCAAGCACCCAAGCACCCAAGCGCCCACACGCCCGGCGCCGCCGCCTGACGGCACCAGCCGCCGCCTGACGGCACCCGCCGCCGCCTGACGGCGCCGTCCTCGTCGATCCCGTTCCTACACGCCGGCGATGTCGAGCGGAATCTGTTCGTACTGCTCGGTATCGCCGATACGCTCGTAGATCCGCACGTACGAGCGGCTGCCGATTACCTGCAACGCCTCGCCGATCGCCGTCATCGCGTCCTGCCACCGCGCGTCCGCGATGTCGAGCCGGCGCAGCGCGAGCACGCGGGCGGTGTTGATCTGGCCTTCCTTGTCGGTCGCGAACGCCTGCGCGACGATCGCCTGGATCTCCGGGCGCGCATCGGTCGTCCAGTCGTGCAGGCACGCGTCGATCAGCGCTTTCGCGGCCTGCAGCCGCTCGTCGAATGCGATCCGGTCCTGGATCGCGCGCTGAATGCGATAACGGCCGTCGAACGAATACAGCGTGACGTTGCCTTTCTTGCCGCCGAGCTTGGCCTGGTACGTTTCGGCCGACATGTCGACGAAGGCCGCCACGTCGCCGAAGATCCGCGTCTTCAGCTCGGCGAGCGTGCGCGATACGCGCCGCGCCTCGTCGACGAGCTCGCGCACGAGCCGGTCGCGTTCGCGATCAAGCGGCTTGATCATGTTTTCCGGGACGAGGCAGCCTTTTGCGTCTTTCCAATAACCATTCGGAATCCTTTGTTCCATTGCTTCACTCCTTGCTTGTTTTCGTGTGCGTCGCGTCAGTGGACGCGGCGCGTTCGTTTCTTCGGCGATGTCGTCACACTGTCACTTCCCACGTCACCCGCACGCCCATGAAGTCGACGCAGGCGAAGCCGCGCCCGTCGCGGCGCTCGATCGACACGCCGTTGGCATGCCCGCGCAGCGTGTCGACCGAGGCCGCGCGCGACGACGGTCCGATGCGGATCGTCGGCCGTCCGCCGTCGCGCGGCAATGCATCCTCGTCGAACACGCGATAGCCGAGGCCGCGCAGCGCGCGTGCGCTCGCGTTGAGCAGCGTGAGGCGGGCGACGAAATCGGCGTCGAGCACGCGTGCGTTTTCCGGCGTGGCACGCGCTGGCGCGGGCTCGTGCGGTGCGGCCGTTTCGAGCGACGGCCGTTGCGTTTGCAATCGGGCGTTCATGTCAGATCCCTTTGATCACGTCGGCCGTGACGACCGGCACGCCGAGCCCCGCCGCGAGATTCATCGCCGCGGTCAGCAGATTGCCGACCGCGAGCGGATACAGCAGCGAGATCGTGTCGGCGCGCTCGCGGCGGCGGTCGCTCGCGATCGTCAGCCGCCCGCGCAGCGCGTCGACGCCGCCCGCGTCAATCACGTCGCCAACCCGCTTGTCGAGCCGGCCAAGCTTGAAGGCCAGATACTCGTCGAGCCGCGCGCGGTCGAGCGGCGGCAACTCGATCATTTCGCATCGCTGAACGATTTCGCGAGCATCCTGGTTGCGCTCGGACAGCTTGATTTTCAGCTCCGGCTGCCCGATCAGGACGATCGACAGCAGCTTCGCGAAGCCCGATTCGAGTTCGAAGAAACGCTTCAGGTGCTTGAGCGTCGCGATCGGCAGCGCGTGCGCCTCGTCGATCACGAGGCAGTGCCGGCCGCCGGCCGCGTGGCTGTCCTCGAGCGCGCGATGCAGTTGCGCGAAGCGGGCCTGCGGGCTGCTCCTGAGTTTCTCGAGCGGCGCGACGGCCGTGACGATCGCCTCGGCAATGTGCGTCGCTTTCAGCGTCTTGCCTTTGCGATCGCTGTCCTCCATTGCGAGCACGTACGGCTTGATGAGCAGAACCGGCTGATTCTCGCGCGTGATCCGGTCTTCGAGATCGCGCATCAGCGTGGTCTTGCCCGCACCGGATTCCGCGACGACGGCGAGCATTCCGCCATGCTTCGCAGTCTGAAACATCGCCTCGCGCACGTGGCGGATGTCGGGGCTCAGGTACATGTCGTCGTGCGAACGAACGTCGTCCTGGAACGGATCGCGAAACAGGCCGAAGTGTTTGCGCGCGGCGGGCGTCAGCGCTTGTTTGCGCAGTAGCATCGAATCCTCCTGGTTGAGATCGGTGTCGTCGCGTGGCGAACGGCGCGACGAAGCGTGCGATGAGAAGTGCGACGAGTTGCGCGACGAGTTGCAAGAGGAGAACGCCGCGCCGGCCGCCGCGTGTCCGGCCATGCCGTCTCGCATCGAATCGCTCGCCGAATCGAACGCGTCGGCGAGTGCGGCTTCGAGCACGCCGCGCTGGCGCAGATAGTCGAGAATCCGGCGGCGCAGCGCGTCGGCGTTGAAACTCTTCGGCCACGCGCCATGGTTGACGATCTGCGCGACCGTCGCCTGCGACAGGCCGATGTGCGCGGCGAGATCGGCCTGCTTGCAGCCGATGCGCTGCAATACGTTCTTGAGCTTGAGCATCATCGCCCCCCGGCCGAGGTGCGCACGATCTGCAGCGGCTGATGCAGATCCGAGCGCGGCCCGATGAGCTCGGCGACGATCGCATCGAGCCGGTCCTGCGGAACGCCGTTCGGAAAGCGCTGCTGCAGCCAGCGGAAGCGCTCGGCGCTCCATGTCGCGCCGGCGGCCTCGATGCGCGGCTTGATTCGCATCGCCGCGTCGACGAGCGACAGCGGCGCGTGCGCGACGCGCGGCGCGGCAAGTTCGTGCTCGGTGCCGCGACGCGGCAGGTAAGTCGGGAGCGCGTCGTCGTCGATGTGCTTGTACGGATCGAGGCGGCCGCCGAACGGCAGCGCCTTCGCGCGGCGCCGCGCTTTCGCGTCGGCGCGGGTGTGCGCTCCGGACACGAGCCGCTCGATCTCGTCGACCGCGCGCTGCGCGGGCGTATCGGCATGGCGCCGGAACGATTCGCCGATCACGGCCGCATCGGTTGCGAAGCCGAGCGCGTCGCGCGCGACTTCGGGCACGACGAAGTACGTCTCGCGGCCGTCGTCGCCGGTCAGCACGATTTGCGCGGCGTCGTCGCGCCACGGGTTGCGCGTGACCATCAGCTTCTCGCCCACCATCACGCCCGGCACCGCCGACACGTCGTACTCGACGCCGCGCAACGACACGCGCAGCTTCGGCGTGACCTTGCGGCTCTCCGGCGCGGCGACCGCGAGCTCGCGGCAGATGTCGAGCGAAGGCGCGTTGACGAGCTGCCGCGCGGTGATCCGCAGCCACGCGTGGCTGCGCGTCGAGCCGTGCCGGCCGTGCGTCGCGGTCGCGTTGAAATGCATTCGCCAGCGCCTGGCGAGCGCGTTGAGTTCGTCGAGGCTGTTGACCGGCTGAAACTTCAGGCCCGGCTCGAACTTGCGTTCGATGAGGTTGCGCGCGTTCTCGACTTGCCCCGTCGCACGTGCGTTGCCGACCTTGTGGACGACGAGTTCGATGCCGAGCGCGCGGCACAGGTTGCGCGTCATCGCGGCGGTGTTCGCGGCGCCTGCATCGAGCATCAGGAAGCGCGGCACGCCGTGCATCAAGTCGGCGCCGCCGCGTTCCTGCATCGCGTTGATGAGCGTCGAGCACAGGTTCTCGCCGGACTCCGCGCCGAGCACGTATTCGACGTAGATCCAGCCGCTCGCGTGATCGGTGATCTCGTAGCTCCACACGCGATCGGCCGCGATGCGCGCGACGTTGCGCGGCTTATTTTTGTAGAACGCCGAATGATCCATCACGCGCAGGCCGTTCGCGCGCGGATCGGCGGCGGGCTTCAGGTAATACAGCACGCACAGGCTCGCGTCGATCTGCCAGACGTGATTCGGATGCCGGCTCGCGAGCTCGGTGACGGGCGCGGGCGCGAGCAACTGGTCCGGATGCACGCCGTACGTGCGCAGTGCGCGCTGGATCGCGCTGTCGGACAGCGGGCGCAGCTCGCCCGTCGATTCGTCGAGCGATTCGGCGCGGATCATGCCGTTCGCGCGCAGCGTTTCGACCGCGTCGGCGATCGAATACAGCCGCTTGCCGTTCTTGCGCGTCGATTCGATCAGCAGCGCGGAGATCGTCATCGCCTCGGCGCGCGTCAGCGCGCTGCGGCCTGCGTCGGCGCGGCGCTTGCGCGGCGGCGTCACCGCGACGGCCTTCAGCTTGCGCATCAGCGTCGCGCGCGACAGGCCGAGCTCGCGGCACGCGGCTTCGTAGATCGCATGCTTGTTGCCGTGGCCCGCCGCGCGCGCGGCTCGTGCGACGGACACGATGCGTTCGGTCAATACGGCGTTCATCGCGGGGGGCCTCGTCATTGCGCGGTGGAGAGGGCGGCTGAGTCGACGGCGGGGCTGTCGACGGGGCTGTCGACGTGCGCGGCTATGCTGGCGTCGCTTTTGGGGTTGGCGTTGGCGTTGGCGTTGGCATTGGCATTGGCATCAGCATCGGCATCGGCATCGGCATCGGCATCAGCATCGGCGTAGCCCTCGCCCTCGAAATCCGCATCCGCTCCGCGCAGCCATTCCGGCATGTCGTCGCCGTCGGCCGCCGATTTCACGCCGAAGTCGCTGCGCAGCTGATTCAGCGCGAGCTGGATCTGCCCGAGCAAGCCGGCCATGAAGTCGTCGTGCGGCGTGCCGTGCGTTTGCGCGTGCCGCGCGAGCGTGTCGAACGCCGCGCGCAGCTGGCCGCGGACGACCGATTCGGCCTCGAACGCGATCGCGCTCGCCTCGCCGCGGATCTGCGCGGCCGTTTCGTCGGGCGTCGCGCGCTTCACGTGCGTCGCCTTGCTCGTCAGCTTCGCGGCGAGCTCGTCGAGCTTGCCGTTCTTGTCGGCGAGCAGGCGCGCCTGCGCGTCGGCGTTCTCGCGCGCTTCGCGCAGCGCGGCGCGCAGCTCGCGGGTCGTCATCCGGTCGATGTCGTCCTGCGCGAGGCCCGCAACCGTGCCGCCGTCGGCGAGCACGTCGAGCTCGTCGTCGTCGAGCACCATCAGCTCGTACAGCTTGGTCTTGCCCAGAACGCTCAGCGCTGAGCGCTTCGCGCCGCCGTGCTCCGCGCCGAGAAACTTCACCGATGCCTGCATCATCCGCCGCGCCACCTGCGGCGCGAGCCCGAGCTGCTCTTCGACGATGCGCGTGAAATCGCCATGCGGTTCGTTCTCCTTCAGAAGGATCAGGCGCTTGCCCGCTTCGAGCATCGCCTCGGCGCTCTGCGCCATGTAGAAGCGCGCTTCGTTGACGACGCGGGCGCGCTCGTACGGCAGCCCGTCGCCGAACTGCTCGGCGACGGCGGCCGAATGCGCGGCGAGCGCGTTCGACGCCGCGGCCATTGCGGGAAGGGCGGGGGTGTCGGCATCCGTCACGACGACGGGCTGCGGCGCGACGGCGGAAGGTTTGCGTGCCATTGTCATGGACTCCTTAGCGTGGGGCGGCCAGGCGGCTGGCCAGTTCATCGAGGCGATGTCGCGCGGCGTTCAAGCTCTGCGCGATCGCGACCGCGTGTTGCGCGAACCGCACCGAAGGCCGGATGCGGCCAGTCTCCGGAATGCGTTCGGCGAAGCCGGTTTCTTCGAGCGTCGCGACGTAGCGCGTGATGTTCGACGGCGACAGGCGCGTCGCCTTCGCGAGCTCGCCGGGCGTCAAGCCGTGCGCGAAGTGGCCGAGCAGGACGTTCAGGACTTCGAGCACTTTCTCGGCCGATTTGGTGGTGGTCGTCGTGCCGGCGCTCATCGGGCGGCTCCCGTCGGCGCTGCGGTCCATGCGGCGAACGACGCGCTGCCGTTCGCGCTTATCACACCGCGCGCCGCGCATCCAGTGGCCGCTTTCGGGCGATCGGCAATCGTTTGGCGCTTTTTATCGAAATCGGAAATGCGTTTGAAATCGCGCCGCGCCGCGTATTTAGCGCGGTGCGGCCGCGGGCGAAATGCGCCATTCGCGTCGAAAATCGGCGTAACGAAATCGATTCGTTTGACATCGATGCAACGCATTTGCAGCCAATGGAATCGAAAACGGTTAATCTTCAGGTGATGGAGTGTCATTGCGTTTCGGAATTTGGCGAGCAATCGGTTCGAGGCGCGGCGAATGTGCATGCGATGTGTATTAAATGAGACGGCCATCGCGGCATGCGCCGGCACGGTTCGGATCACGCAGCGCAACGCGCGACGCACGGCGGCGGCCGCGCGCATCGCGGCTTGAGTGCGGGCCGCCGCAGCGGCTTTTGGCGCTGAAGGGTTATGCGGCGGCGCGCCGGTGAATGGGCGCGAGCGCCGTCGCGGGATCGGCGCAGATCTCGCCCGCCTTGAGGCCGAGCTTCACCGCGATGTCGTGCGCCTGGCCGCGAATGCATTTCTTGCGGCCGCCGAGCACCTCGAAAACGAGATTGGGAGAAAATTGATTGGCGATCGCCCATTGGGTGATCGAAACGCCTTTCGATTGAAGCTCGGCGCGAGCTTCGGCGGCGGTGCGCAGTTTCATGGATGCTCCTCGCAAGGGGCCGTCGGCACGGGCAGGTGCCGACTCGATTGCCGTTCGTCGTGTGACGGTGTGAATGAATTATGGTGCAGAGATCTGCACCTTGCAAGGGGTTGATGTGCAGAAATCAGAGATCGGCGCTCGGCTGAAGGAAGAGCGCGAGCGCCTGGCGAAGAGCCAGACCGATTTCGCCGCATTGGGTGGTGTGTCGAAGCGCGCGCAGATCACCTACGAGAAGGGCGAGAGCACGCCGGACGCCGCGTATCTGAACCTCGTCGCGGCCGAGGGCGTGGACGCGCAGTACGTGATTACGGGCGTGCGCTCGAGCGCCGGGCTGACCCGTGACGAGATCGAGCTGATCGAGAAGTACCGGGCCGCGCCGCTCGCGGTGAAATCGGCCGCGATCGGCGCACTGACGGCGGGCGCGCTGCCGGAGGCGGGGCCGAAGTTCGCGATCGATTTCGGCAGCGCGACGATCGGGCAGAACAATACCGTCGCGGGCGGGAGTCACGCTTTCAACGTAACCACCACACCCACCAAACCACCACGCAAGAAAAAATGAACGAAGAATCAACAAGAAAAATCAGTTTCGGGGCCAACGTAGATCAGGTTCACATCGGCGATTCGGTGAGTCACGGAACGCCGATTACGAACAGCAACGTCGTGAACGTGCAGTTCGGCGAGCGCGAGGAGCGCGTCGAGTACGTCACGCAGCATCAGAAGCGGATGATCGCGCAGCTCGTCCAGCGCATCGTCGAGGTCACCGAGGAGGAGCCGCTCGAAGTGTGGCGCAAGGTGCTGGCGCGGGCCGGCGCGCGCAAGGCGCGGCTGATCCTGAAGGGCGCGTACATCGACGTCGAGGAGTATCTCGTCGAGTGGCTCGGGCGCGCGACGCAGACGCCCGCCAAGCAAGCGCCCGCCGCCGCGCCGCCGTCGGCGCAGGCCGTTGCGCAGCCGGTTGCGCCGGCCGTCGCGCAGTCGGCCGCGCAGTCGGTCACGCAGCATGCGGCGTCGCCCGCCGCCTGCGCCGCGGCTCCGGTCGCGTACGCCGCGCCCACCGCGTTCGCGGCTTCGGCCGCCGCGGCCGCTTCCGCCGCGTTCGCGCCGAGCCGGCCGCCCGATGCGTTTTCCTCCGTTCATCCCGCCGCTTGTCCGCACTGCGACGCGAACCGTCGCGACGCGGCGTCGGCGCGCTTCAACATGAAGGTGGCGGTCGGCGTGCTCGGCGCCGCTGCGCTCGCCATCGCGTTTTTCGGCTACAAGGCGAGCGACGCGGCGAGTGCGCTGCACGCGCTGCGCACGGAATCGACGGGCTGCATGTTCGAAGGCAAGTCGTATGCGGTCGGCAGCATCATCGACAATCCGTCCGCGCCGGATATCGAATGCGTTCGAACGCCCGCCGGCAGCTTGCCGGAGTGGCAGACGCTCCGGCCGAGCCGCGTCGCGCGGCGGTGATGGCGGTGGCGTTGGTGTCGGCGTCGGCGATGGCGATGGCGATGGCGGCGGTAGCGGTGGCCATCGCGCGAAGCGAGTGCGGACCGAAATGCCGAACCGGCGCTGAGCGTCGCGTCGACGAGCGAACGATCGGGCCGAATCGGGGTGTTGGAGCGGAGCGTGGATTCGAGGCGGCGAATCGAAGTGCCTAATCGGCGTAATGAGCCGGAACATCGAACTGACCCATCGAAGTGAAGCGGTGAATCGAGGCGGTGAATCGAGACCGAGAATCGAGGCGGTGAATCGAGGCGGTGAATCGAGACCGAGAATCGAGACCGAGAATCGAGACCGAGAATCGAGACCGCGAATCGAAGCATTAAATCGACGCATTAAATCGCAGCAACAACCCACGGCATCGAGCGAAGCATCGTCCCAAAGCGTCGCACCAAAGAATCGAACCGAAGCAGAAAACGAAAGAAATCAGCCGAACTGAACGAATTGAATCGGATCGCGGTCCCAACACGCATTTCCCGCGAATCGAATCGAGCGACGATTCGACAACGCTTTGCGACGCATTCGCCCGAACGCGCCGCGCGCTAAATAAAGCCGATTAAAAGACCTGTCCCGACATGCCGCCGATCATGGCGGCATGTTCATTTTCGGGAGAGGCCGATGCCATTCACCAGACGCTTTCCTCGGCTCACGAGCTGGGTCATCGCCGCGATCGCGCTGATCGCGGCGATCGCATCGATTTCCCCGCAGCAACTGCCCGTGTCGCTCTACAAGCTGAGCCTCGTGAGCCTCGCGGCCGTCGTCGCGTACTGGCTCGATCGCGGGCTCTTTCCGTATGCGCGCCCGGACAGCTATCTGCAGGCCGATTGGCGCCACGGCGCGAGCGGCGAATCGCTCGGCGCCGATTACAAGATCGTCGCCGGCTACGAGCGCGTGTTCGCCGCGGCGATGCTGCGCCGCGCGCTGATCGTCGTCGGCGTCGTGATCGGCGTCGCGCTGGGCCTGTGACGATGCGCGCGACGTTCCTGATCGCGGCGCTGCTGTGCGCGCCCGCCGCAACCTGCGCGCAGATTCCCGCGAATGCATACGCCTATCGCGCCGAGCTCACGCGCAACGCGCGCGCGGTGTGGGGGCTCGACGCGCCCGTGTCGGCGTTCGCCGCGCAGATTCATCAGGAGAGCAGATGGCGTCCGGACGCGGTCAGCCCGGTCGGCGCGCAGGGGATGACGCAGTTCATGCCGTCCACGACGCAATGGCTCGCGGGCCTCTATCGCGCCGAGCTCGGCGACGCGCAGCCGTTCAACCCGTCGTGGTCGATCCGCGCGCTCGTGCGCTACGACCGCTACCTGTGGGACCGGATCGAAGCCGAAGGCCGCTGCGAGCGCGCCGCGATGACGTTGTCCGCATACAACGGCGGGCTCGGCTGGGTGTATCGCGATCAACGCGCGGCCGTCGCGGGCGGCGCGAATCGCGGCCGCTGGTTCGGCCACGTCGAGCGTTTCAACGCAGGCCGCGGCGCGGCTGCGTTTCGCGAGAACCGCGGCTACCCGCGCGCGATCCTGCACACGTTCGAGCCACGCTACATCGGCGCGGGCTTCGGGCCGGGAGCCTGCGCATGAGCCGGCCGATTTCGTTCGCGCGCGGCGGGCTCGGCGCGCTCGTCGTCGCGTCGGCCGCGAGCGCGCTCGTCGCCGGCGCGACGGGCTACGTCAACGGGCAGCGCGCCGGCGCGCGCGCGGCCGACGCGAAGCTCGCCGCCGTCGAGCGCCGGCATGCCGACGCGCTGCGCGATGCCGCCGAACGCGCCCGCGCGCAGGAGCGCGAAGGCACGCTGCGCGCGAACCGCCTCGCCGCCGATCTCTTCACCGCAAACGCGCATCACGCGCTCGAAGCCGACGCATTGAAACGGAGAATCGCCCGTGTCACCCGCCAATACCGCCCGACGCCGGATGCGCGTCCTGAGGCTCTGCCTCGCTGCGTTTTTACCGACGGCTTTGTCGGCGTGTGGAACGCCGCAGCCGGCCGCGACGCCGCCCGTCTGCCCGAGGCCGATCCTGCCGCCGGAGCTGCTGCGCCGGCCGGCTCCGCCGACGACGCTGACTCCGGGGTACGCGCGGACGACGTCCTCGCCAACCACGTCGACAACGCGCGACGCAGCCGAAACATCGAAGCACAACTGAACACATTGATCGACTGGCTCGAGGGGAGCGGGCAGTGACGCTGCAAGTGGAATTCTGGCAATTGGCGTCGATGCTCGCGACGTTCGTCGGGCTGCTGGCCGCGGCGGGCAAGGCGTTGTTCGTGCAGATCGAGCGGCATCAGGCCGATCGCGATCAGAAGCAGGAGGAACAACTGCGAATGTTGCTCGAGCAGATCGGCCGTCAGACTGACAACGTCGCGCGCCTCGAGCGCGATTTCCTGAAGTTTCAGGCGGATCTGCCGTTGCAATACGTGCGGCGCGAGGATTACGTGCGCAATCAGACCGTCATCGAAGCGAAGCTCGACGCGGTCGCCTTGAAGATCGAGAACCTGCAATTGCGGGGGATGTCATGACGCATTGCGCGCCGCTCGGCATCGATCATGCGAAGGTGCGCCGCGAGACGCTGCGCTGGCACCTGATTCTCGCGCTGTACAACGCGCGGCCGGAAGAGGTTGCCGAGGACGTCGTGCAGGCGACGATGCGCTCGATCTACCCGGACGTCACGCCGATCGAAGTCCGCAAGGAGCTCGACTACCTCGCCGATCGCGTGCTCGTGCGGCTGCGCAAGGAGCCGTCCGGGCGCTGGTGGAGCGATCTGACGCGCTATGGCGTCGACGTCGCCGAATACACGATCGATTGCGAGCCGGGGATCGCCCGGCCGGCCAAGTATTGGAATCAGTGACGGGCGGTGGACGGTGGGCGGTGAGGCGGTGGCGGATTCGTGTCGGGTGCTTCGTGAATTGTGCTTAGTGCCTAGTGATTCGTGATTCGTGATCAGTACTCCGTGCTTTGCGAGTCGCGGCATGTGCTCCGTGTTTTGGTATCGGGATATTTGCCGTCGCGCACTGAGGAGCGAACTTTGGCGGCGCGCGTGCCGAACGCCGAACGTCGAACGTCGAACGTCGAACGTCGAACGTCGAACGTCGAACGTCGAACGTCGAACGTCGAGCGCCGAACGCCGAGCGCCGAGCGCCGAGCGCCGAGCGCCGAGCGCGGAGCGCCGAACGCCGAACACCGAACACTCAACAACGAACGTCACGCGCCAGATGACGAAAAACGAACAACGAGCGCAGAATGTTCCGCGCGAAGCCGCCTCGCTAGGCATCGTGCGTCGATCGACTAATGACGAGCGCAGGCAATCAGCCACCGACCGTCGACCACCGACCGTCGATCGACGACCGCGCGCCGATGCTTGCGCGCGGGCCAAACGACATCTACATTGACCGCAGTCCGCCGCGCGTCATCAACCCAAAATCCCTGCAGGAGCCTTCCCGGAGCGCTCGGACGCGCAATGTCCTTCATGGCACCGCCGCATCGTCCCGTAAAGGTTTATAAAGGCATCGACGCGTTGCCGGTGAGCCGTCCACGTCCCGCGCGCGAGGATCGTCATCGAAGCGCCGAGGCCGTCGCAATCGGCGCGCAATCATAAAGCCGATTAAAAGACCCCCAGCGCTCGCCGCCCGATGATGGGCGGCATGAACGCTACTGCACCTCACCACTTCAATCGCGACACGCAGGCCGGCAGCGCCGGCTGCGCAGGCGCGCATGCGATGCGCGGCGCGCCCGTCAGCATGCGGGCGCATGGGCAAGCGCCGATGCGAGCGCGCATGCAAGTGTTGACGCAAGCGCACACGCAAGCTCGAACGCTGTTGCATACGCAAGTGCAAGCACAAGCACAAGCACAACAACAACCACAACCACGAGCACGAGCACGAGCACGAGCACAAACGCATAAGCGTACGCATACGAAAGTGGAAGTACACGTGCATACGCATGCGCAAGTGCATACGCATACGCAAGTGCAAGTGCAAGTGCAAGTGCAAGTGCAAACGCAAACGCAAACGCACCCACAGGCCCCCACCGCCTCGCAACCGCACACACGCGCGTTACACCAGAAAACCCAAAACACCCACGCCGCGACGGCGTCCCCCGCGATCGCGCGATGCGCGTCGCGGCGCGCTGTCGCCGCGTGCGGCGCCACCCGCCGGGAGCGCATCTGATGGCGACCACGCAAGAGAAGATCGACGCGCTCGTCGCGCGACTGAGCCGGGCGCTGCCGGAGCTCGCCGTCGAGCATTTCCCCGCGCCGCCGGATGCGTACGCGCTGACGCATCCCGTCGGCGCGCTGCTCGCCGGCTACGCGGGCAGCGAGTACGACACGCGCGTCGACGCCGTGGCGATCGTGCAGCCGCGCCGCGCGAAGTTCGCCGTGACTGTCGTGTCCCGGCAGCTCGCCGGCCGCGGCGGCGCGCTCGACGCGCTCGACGGCGTGCGCCGCGCGCTCGTCGGCTTCGCGCTGCCCGACGGCGAGAAGCTCGCGGCGGCCGCCGAACGGTTCGCCGGCCGCACCGACAGCGAGTGGCGCTATGCGATCGAGTTCGCCGCCGATGCGGTGATCGTCGAGGAGGCCGAGCCGGTCGACGGCCCGTTGTTGACCGAAGTTACCTACGAGGAGAAACCATGAAGTACCTGTACAGCGGCCCGATCAGCGGCGTCTCGCTGCAAGACGGCACGGAAATCCGTGAAGCGATGCTGCATCCGGGCGCGCCGGTCGAGCTGCCCGAGCAGCACGAATACACGAAGACGCTGCTCGCGCTGGGCCATCTGCGCCCGGTCGCGGCGCACGACGAGCCCGCGCGCGAACGCGTCGCGGACGACCAACCGCAAGCCGCGTCGAACGGTGCGGCATCGAAGGGAGCATAAAACGATGGCGGCAAATTATCTGCATGGCGTCGAAACCATCGAGACCGAAAACGGCTCGCGGCCGGTGAAGGTCGTCAAATCCGCCGTGATCGGCCTGATCGGCACCGCGCCGACGGGCCCCGTGAACAAGCCGATCCAGTCGCTGTCCGACCGCGACGGCGCGCAGTTCGGCCCGCAGCTCGCGGGCTTCACGATCCCGCAGGCGCTCGACGCCGTCTACGACTACGGCGCGGGCACGGTGATCGTGATCAACGTGCTCGATCCGAAGCTCCACAAGAGCGTGATCGACGCCGAGGGCGTGACGTTCGACGCGGCGACCGGCCGCGCGACGCTCGCCCACCCGGCCGCGTCGAACCTCGTTCTGAAGAGCGAGAACGGCAACACGACGTACGCAGCCGGCGTCGATTTCTCGCTCGACCCGGTGACGGGCGTGATCACGCGACTGAAGACGGGCGCGATCCCGGCGGGCGCGGCGACCGCGAAGGCCGCCTACGAGTACGCCGATCCGACCAAGGTGACGGCGGCCGACATCATCGGCGCGGTCAACGCGGCGGGCATCCGCACCGGCATGAAGGCGCTGAAGGACACGTACAACCTGTTCGGCTATTTCGCGAAGATCCTGATCGCGCCCGGCTACTGCACGCAGAACTCGGTCGCGGCGGAGCTCGAGGCGACGGCGGGCCAGCTCGGCGCGATCGCGTATGTCGACGCGCCCGTCGGCACGACGTTCGCGCAGGCGCTGGCGGGCCGCGGCCCGGCCGGCTCGATCAACTTCAACACGTCGAGCGAGCGCGTGCGCCTCTGCTACCCGCACGTGAAGGTCTACGATCCGGCGGCCAACGCCGAGCGCCTCGAGCCGCTGTCGTCGCGCGCGGCGGCGCTGCGCGCGCGCGTCGATCTCGACAAGGGCTACTGGTGGTCGAGCTCGAACCAGCAGCTCGTCGGCGTGACGGGCGTGGAGCGCCCGCTGTCGGCGATGATCGACGATCCGCAGTCCGAAGTGAATCTGCTGAACGAGCAGGGGATCACGACCGTGTTCAACTCGTACGGCTCGGGCCTGCGCCTGTGGGGCAACCGCACCGCCGCGTGGCCGACCGTCACGCACATGCGCAACTTCGAGAACGTGCGCCGCACGGGCGACGTGATCAACGAGTCGCTGCGCTATTTCAGCCAGCAGTACATCGACATGCCGATCGACCAGGCGCTCATCGATTCGCTCGTCGAATCGGTGAACGGCTTCGGCCGCAAGCTGATCGGCGACGGCGCGCTGCTCGGCTTCAAGGCGTGGTTCGATCCGGCGCGCAACCCGAAGGAGGAACTGTCGGCGGGCCATCTTCTGATCAACTACAAGTACACGGTGCCGCCCCCGCTCGAGCGCCTCACGTACGAAACCGAGATCACCTCGGAATATCTGCTCACGCTGAAGGGAGGCAACTGACATGGCAGGCGGCATCAAGATCAATCGCATCACGAACGCGAACGTCTACGTGAACGGCAACTCGATGCTCGGCAAGGCCGAGGAAATCAAGCTGCCGGATATCCAGGCGATCATGGCCGAGCACAAGGCGCTCGGCATGATCGGCAAGGTCGAGCTGCCGGGCGGGCTCGACAAGCTCGAAGGCGAGATCAAGTGGAACTCGCTTTACGCCGACGTCGCGCGCGCGATGGCGAACCCGTTCCGGGCCGTGCAGCTTCAGTGCCGCTCGAACATCGAGACGTACGGCGCGCAGGGCCGCGTGCAGGAAGTGAGCCTCGTCACGTACCTGACCGTGATGTTCAAGAAGAATCCGCTCGGCACGTTCAAGCAGCACGAGAACGCGGATTTCAGCTCGTCGTTCGGCGCGACCTACGTGAAGCAGGTGATCGACGGGCAGGAAGTGCTCGAGCTCGACTATCTCGCGAACATCTTCCGCGTCGACGGCGTTGACATGCTGTCGGACTTCCGCGCGAATATCGGCGGTTGAGTGCGGCGGGCGGCTCGCGGCGCGTGCGATGCGCGCCGCGGGCTGCGCAGCGTGCGACGGGCGATGTACGATGCGCGGAACGTTGAAGCGTTGAAGCGTTGAAGCGTTGAAGCGTTGAAACGTTGAAACGTTGAAACGTCGAAACGTCGAAACGTCGAAACGTCGACACGCCGACACGCTGACGCATCACCGCATCAACACCCCGACACGCGGCGCAATCCGCAATTCGCGGCTCGCGATCTGCGGCCCGCAGCGCGCGGCTCACGGCGCGCGAATCACGATCGACGATTCACGACCCACGATTCACGTCCCGGCCTTTCCGGTTCGACCCGCTTCGGCGGGTCTTTTTTTAGCCGTCTTCAAAAGCCCTCGCCGGGGCCGCGCCCGACAATGTGCTCTCGATCCCAACGGAGCACACGATGATCATCACCCTCAAACACCCCCTGAAGCTCGCGACCGGCGAAACCGTGTCGACGCTCACGCTGCGTCGCGGCAAGCGCAAGGACATGGCCGCCGCCGCCAAATACAGCAGCGACGCCGGCGAACAGGAGGATTTTCTGTTCGCACGCCTGACGGGTCTCACCGTCGAGGATATCGGCGAGCTCGATCTCGCCGATGCGAAGCAGCTCGCCGACTCCTTTCGCGACATGGTCGAGGAGCGCGATGCCGCAATCGATGCGAGCGCCGCGGCAAGCGAAGCCGGGCGCGCCGGCCGAATCGACGGACGCGATGCTGAGGCCGCTCGATGAGGTGCTGCTGCTGGTGCTGAAGATGCAGCCGTCCGAGATCGCGGAACTCGATCTCGACGACTACTGGCACTGGATCGACGCCGCCGAGCGGGAGATCAAGCGGCGCAACGATGCGATGGGCGCGTCGTAGCGAACGGCGAGACCGCGCAGCGCTGAGCGCTATGCACTGCATCGCACGGCGCCGCGCGGCGGGCGGCGGGCATCGAGCGACGAGCATTGACCGGCAGGAATCGAACGGCAAGCATCGAACGGTAACCATCGAGCGGCAAGCATCGAACGGTAACCATCGAGCGGCAGGCATCGAGCGGCAGGCATCGAGCGGCAAGCATCGAACGGTAACCATCGAGCGGTAACCATCGAGCGGTAACCATCGAGCGGCAGGCATCGAGCGGCAAGCATCGAACGGTAACCATCGAGCGGCAAGCATCGAACGGCAAGCATCGAACGGCAAGCATCGAACGGCAAGCATCGAACGGTAACCATCGAACGGCAACCATCGAACGGCAACCATCGAACGGCGGGCGGCGATCTCCGCGCGCGTCGCAACGGGCAGGACAGACATGGCAAGCGACATTTACATCGGAATCAGAAACGGCGCGGCGGCGTCCGGCGGCGTCGGCGCTGCGCTATCGAGCGCGAAGGCGACGCTGGAAGACCTCGGGCGCGTCGCGGACGCGCTGCGTGGAAAACACGATCGCCTCGGCGGGGCGATGGCGCGCGCGATCGCGCATCCGCTGCGCGACGTCGGCGAGCTGCGCGCGCAGTACGAGCAGCTCGGCCGCGCGATCGACCGGGCGCAGGCGCGCCATGCGGCGCTCGACGCGCGAATCGCGCGCGGCGCGGCGCTCGGCGACCAGCGCGGCCAATACGTGGCGAAGCTCGGCGAGTTGTCCGCAATCACGAAGACCATCGCCGCGCCGATCGTCGGCGCACTCACGCGTGCAGCGGATTTCCAGGCGGCGCTGCGCGGCGTGGCGATCGACGGCGGCCTGTCGCGCGCCGACGAGCGGAAGCTCGGCGACGCGATCCGCGACGCGGCGCGCGCGACCGGCGCGAAGCACGGCGCGCTGATCGAAGGCGCGGGCGTGCTGATCGGCAGCGGCATGAGCGCGGCCGAAGCCGGCCGTCAGTCGCGTCTGCTCGGCCAGGTCGCGATCGCGTCGGGCGCGGACGTCAAGGACGTCGCCGGCATGTCGTACGCGCTGTCGGAGACGCTCGGCATCAAGGGCGACGCCGCGCTGAAGGACGCGTTCAGCCGCGCCGCATACGGCGGCGGGCTCGGCCACATGAAGCTCGCCGACGTCGTGAAGGCGATGCCGGATCTCGCGTCGTCGTTCGCCGCGCAGGGCGTGACCGGGCAGCAGGCGCTGTCGCAGATCGTCGCGAGCCTCGCAGTGGGCCGCGAGGGCGCGGCGTCCGGCGAGGACGCCGCGGCGAACATGCAGGCGTGGCTCGAGCAGATGACCTCGCCATCGACCGCGAAGGCGTACGAGAAGGCCGGCGTCGATTACAGGAAATCGATGGCGAACATCGTTGGCGCCGGTTATTCGGAGTACGAGGCGTCGCTCGAGATCGCGCGCAAGTTCATCGCGTCGCGCGGCGAAGGTTTCGCCAGCGAATGGAAGCGCGCCGGCGCGCGCGGCGACGTCGGCGCGCAGCGCAAGCTGATCGAGCGCTTCGGGATGAGCGAGCTGTTTCAGGACACGCGCGCGGTCGATCACCTGCTCGCGATGCGCGAGAACTGGGGCAAGTACCAGGCGAACAAGCAGGCGATGGGCGGCGAGCAGGCGGCGGGCGCGCTCGACGAAGACTACGCGCGCCGAATCCAGACGGCGAGCGCCGCATGGGGCAATCTGCAGACGCAGATCGACGGCCTTGGCGAGACGGTCGGCCGCACGCTGCTGCCGCCGCTGACCGACGTGATGAACCTGCTGTCGCCGATGGTCGCTCAGGTCGGCGTGTTCGCGGCCGCGCATCCGAATGCGATTCGCGGCGTCGTCGGTCTCGCGGCCGCGTCGATCGCGATGCGCGGCGCGACGCTCGGCGCGGGCCTCGCGATGAACGTGCTCGTGAAGACGCCGCTCAACGCGCTCGGCACCGCGCTGTCGACGCTCGCGGCGAAGTGGACGCTGCTGCGCTCGCTGCTGCGCGGCGGCGCGAGGCTGTCGACGCTGTTCCAGCTCGGCGGCATGAACGCGGGCGCGGCGGACAAGCTCGCCGCGGGCCTCAACCGCGCGCGCGCGATCGCGCTCGGCGCGGGCCGCTCGATGCTCGCGGCGGGCGGCCGCGTGCTCGGTTTCGCGCGCAGTCTCGGCGCGGGCGCGCTCGGCTCGCTGACCACGCTCGCGCGCGCCGGCGCGACGGCCGGCCGTGTGCTCGGGAGCGGCCTCGCGCGCGGGCTGATGACGGCGGGCCGCGCGCTGCTGTGGGTCGGCCGCGCGATGGTGACGACGCCGATCGGCCTCGTGCTGACAGGCATCGCGGTCGCGGGCTATCTGATCTACCGCAACTGGAACCGCATCGGCCCGGTCCTCACGAGGTTCGTCGCCATCGCGCGCGACAGGCTCACGGCGCTGTGGGACGGCCTCAAGGCGCTGCCCGAGCGATTCATGTCGATCGGCCGCGCCATCGTCGAAGGCTTGCTGAACGGCTTGAACGAGCGGTTCGGCGCGGCGAAGGCGGCGGTGGTCGGCTTTGCCGGGTCGATGAAATCGTGGTTCGCGAGCGTGCTCGGCATTCATTCGCCGTCGCGCGTCTTCATGGGCTACGGCGAGAACATCGCGCAAGGCGCGGCGCTCGGCGTCCGGGGCGCGGCCGAGCTGCCCGCGCGCGCGGCCGCGAGCATGGCGACGCAGACGGCGGCCGCCGCCTCGCTGAAGCGCATCGACGCCGCGCGCGCCGGCCTGCCGCTCGCCGGCGCGCACGCGGCGGGCATGGCAGGCGCGGGCGCGGCGAACGGCGTGTCGATTCACTTCGCGCCGAACATCACGGTGCAGGGCGGCTCGGGCGCGAGCGTTGGCGAGCAGGTTGGCCGCGCGCTGAACCTGTCGCTGCGCGAGCTCGAAAAAATGATGGAACGCGTCGTCGCGCAACGCGCGCGGCGCGCTTACGGAGGTTGATATGTTCGCCGTGCTCGGTGACATCCCATTCGATTTGGTCGGCTACTTCGACGGCTTCGACGCGACGTTCGGCGCCGACTACGCGGAGCATGCGCTGATCGACGGCAAGCCGCGTCTGCAACGGATCGCGGACCGGCTCGACGAGATCCGCATCGCACTGTCGTTTCACTATCGCTTCTGCGATCCCGAAGCCGAGCTCGCGAAGCTGCGCAACGCGCAGCGCGCGGGCCAGGCGATGGCGCTCGTGTTCGGCAACGGCGACTACAAGGGCTGGTTCGTGCTGACCGAAGTCCAGGCGACGCACAAGCAGAGCGAGCCTTCCGGCGCGGTGCTCGCGCTCGACGCGTCGATCACGCTGAAGGAATACGTCGGCGAGAAGCTGACCGCGCTCGCGCCGCCCGCGGTGCAGCCGAAGGTGCCGCCCGCCGCCGCGCAGGCGGTGTCGCAGACGGCCGCCGACGTCAAATCGGCGATCAACACCGTGCGCGGCGCGGTGCGGCAGGTCGTGTCGTACGCGTCGCAGGCGCAGGCCGCGCTGCGCACCGCTTCGGACGCGGTGAGCGTCGTGCGCGAGTTCAGGCACGATCCGATCGCGGCGCTCGGCCGCGCGCCCGGCGTGCTGCTCGACATCAAGCGCGCGGCCGAGCCGCTCGAGAAGCTCTCGCCGGCCGTCGCGGCCGTGACCGCGCACATTCCGGACGCCGCGAACATCCTGCGCGCGAGCCACGACGCCGCGGTTGCGGTGCAGGCCGCGTACAAGCCGCTCGCGAACGCGACGCTCGACACGATCGGCGACGCCGTGGACACCGCCGCGCGCGAGCTGTCGAACGCCGTCGACGCGATCGCCTCGGCCGCGCCGAGCGTGAGCAAGCTCGCGGCGGCCGTCGCCACACGGAGGATCTGATGTTTCTGACCCATGTCACGACCGAAGGCGAGCGCTGGGATCAGCTCGCCCATCGCTACTACGGCGATCCGTTCGCGTACGAGCGGATCATCGCGGCGAACCCCGACGTGCCGATCACGCCGCTACTGCCGAGCGGCCTCGCGCTGTCGATTCCGGTGATCGCGCGCGCCGAACTGTCGGAGGACCTGCCGCCATGGAAACGCTGAACCCGCTTGCGGCGCTGCTGCCGCCGGGCGTCGCCGACGTGCCGCGCCCGACCTTCGTGCTGACCTACGAGCAGAAGAACATCACGACCGACGTCGCGCCGTACGTGACGTCGGTCGCGTACACGGATTTCCTGTCGGGCCAGTCGGACGAGATCGAAGTCGTGCTCGAGGACGCCGACGGCCGCTGGCGCGACGCGTGGTATCCGGGCAAGGGCGACGCGCTCGCGCTGCGGATCGGCTACGTCGGCGCGCCGCTCTTGCCGTGCGGGCGTTTCGAGATCGACGAGCTGTCGTTCGACGATCCGCCGTCGACGGTGACGATCCGCGCGCTCGCGACAGGCGTCGCCGCGCCGCTGCGCACGGACCGCTCGAAGCCGTACGAGCGCACCACGCTCGCCGCGATCGCCGCGCGCGTCGCGAAGCGCAACCGGCTCACGCTGACGGGCAAGATCCGCGAGATCCGGATCGACCGCATCACGCAGTACGAGGAGCCCGACGTCGCGTTCCTCGCGCGGCTCGCGCGTGAGTACGGCTACGCGTTCAAGATCGTCGGCCGCACGCTCGTATTCACCGAGCTCGCGGACCTGCGCGACGCCGACGCGGCGCTGCGCTTCACGCGCGGCGATCTGAAATCGATTCGCCTCACCGACAAGATCAAGGACGTCTACGCGGCCGCGAAGGGCGGCTATCACAATCCGGCGACGAAGAAGCTCATCGTGTACGGCATGAAGGACGGCAAGATCGACGTGGCCGGCGCGGCCGCCCAATCCGGCGCGGCCGGCGAATCCGGCGCGCCGGCGTCGTCCGGCCGCGACACGAGCGCCGACACGCTGCGCGTGACCGCGCGCGCGGGCTCGAAGGCGACGCTCGAGGCGCGCACGCAGGCCGCGCTCGACCGCGCGAACCTGCAGCGGACGACGGGCACGTTCGAGCTCGACGGCAACACGCGGCTCGTCGCCGGCAACGCGATCGAGCTGACGGGCTACGGGCGGCTGTCGGGCAAATATCTGATCGAGACGGCGCGCCACCGGATCGATCGCGGCGGCGGCTACACGACCGAGATCGAGGTGAAGCGCGCGTCGCGCGACGCGCGGCCCGACGGCGGCGCGCAGGCAGGCACGCAGCCCGCTCGGAAGCCATCCGCGAAGCCGCTGATCGCCTACGGCGCGGCCGATCCGTCATCCAACCAGACGAAGGACAAGCAATGAACGACACGCTCGACGCATTCGGCGCGACCGTGCGCTTCGGCACGGTGAGCGCGTCGAAGCCCGGCTTCGCGCGCGTGCGGCTCGCGGACCTCGGCAACCTGCGCACGATGTGGCTGCCGATCGCGTATCCGAAGACGCAGAACGACCAGTGCTGCTGGACCTACGACGAAGGCGAGCAGGTTGCGGTGCTGATGGACGGCCGCGGCGAGGACGGCGTGATCCTCGGCGCGGTCTACTCGGCCGCCGACAAGCCGCCCGTTAGCGATCCGAACAAATTCGTCGCGCGCTTCAAGGACGGCGCGACGCTCGAATACGATCGCGCGACGCACGTGCTCGCGTGCCGCGGAATGGCGCAGGTCGTCGTCGACGCGGGCGCCGAGATCGTGCTGCGCGCGGGCGCGAAGGTGACGGTCATCGCGCCCGAGACGGAGTTTTCCGCGAACGTGACGGTCAAGGGCAAGCTGACCTACGAAGGCGGGATGACCGGCTCGGGCGGCGGCGGCGCGAGCATCGCGGGCAACGTGAAGGTCGACGGCGACATCGACGCGACGGGCGCGATCATGGATGCGGGCGGCAACTCGAATCACCACTCGCATTGAGTTTTAAGACACTTTAATATCCTCCGAGCCGGGCGCGCGGCACCATGAGCGCATGACCCGGCTTACCGACATCCTCTCCGTGCACCGGCAGCCCGCCCTCGGGCGCGACGATTTCGTCGTTCGCGTTGCCGGCATCGACCAGGCCCATCGCGCAATGCTTCGCATCCCGAAGCGCCGCGATCCACGCAGGCCCGAACGCGGGCCGGTTCCGACTCATTCTCTTCTCGACGTGCCGATCGACCGGGCGGAGCCGCGCTTCGCACGCGCCGCGCGCACGTTCCGGTCCGCATCCATCGGCATCTGAATTTGCATTCGCATCCGCAATCGCGCGCGCATCGGTGGCGATGCACGGCGAACGCGTGTGCGCAGCTTTCCGCGCGGCGCCGTGCAATCCGGCGGCGCCGCGCTTGACGACGGGTAGTACAACCTCAGGAGCAGCCTATGTCCAAGCTAGTCGAAACTTCCAAGTGGGAAGAAGAGATCTACCAGATCGAAATGTCCGATCCTGTCGAAGGCGGGCCGGACGGCATCTCGAACCGTCAGGCCAAGCAGCTCGGCAATCGCACGCTTTACCTGAAGCAGCAGATCGAGCAGTCGCAATCCGGCTTGAGCGGGCACGCCGCCGCCGCCGATCCGCATCCGCAGTACGCGACGAAGGTCGATCTCGCGGACCGGATCGCGGCGCTCGTCGGCCAGTCTCCTGCAACGCTCGACACGTTGAACGAGCTCGCGAACGCGCTCGGAAATGATCCGAATTTCGCGACGACGATGACGAACGCATTGTCTCGGAAGGCTCCGCTTGATTCCCCGACGTTCACCGGCGCGCCGAAAGGGCCAACGCCGGCTCCGTTCGACAGCAGCACGAAAATGGCGACGACCGAGTTCGTGCAGCGCGCGCTCGGGAATGTCAATTTCGCGTCGTACACCTCGTCGCAGAAGCTCACGGCGTCGCAAGCGGGAAGCTGCGTCAATTTCTGGGGGGGCACCGCGTCGACGTTCACCTTGCCATCCACGTCGGCCATGCCGCTCGGCGGCACGTTCTTGTTCAACAACAGCAGCACCGCCCCCTTGACGATCACTCGCGACGGGACCGACACGATCCTCTTGAACGGCGGGAATCCGAGCGTGACATTGGCATCGGGCGACAGCTTGCTGCTCGTAGCGGTTCCGCCGACTCAGTGGATTGCAACTGGCGGCAGCGCGCAACTGCCGTTTGCATCGGCAATGGCTGGTCCGAACTGGACGACACCTCCCCAGTTCGACAACTCCGCCAAGCTCGCGACGACGGCGTTCGTGCAACGCGCGCTCGGAAGTTATTCCGGGAGTGCTGTCATCAACGCAGCAACCACATTGACCAGCGGCAACGTCGGCAACATCATCGAGCTCAACGGGACTTCGTCGTTCACGACGAACCTCCCGGCCGGCGCTAGCATCGCGGCGGGCGGAAAGGTGGCATTCGTCAACCAATCCGGTGTCGATCAGACTGTCGCGACGCAGGACAACGATTTCATCTGGTCGTACGCGACTGGCAAGTCGTCGTCGATCATGCTGCATTCGGGCGACACGCTGGAATTGTTCTCTCGCGGAGGGGAATGGGACATTTGCGGCGGCACTGTCGCACTGAGATACGTCTACGGAGCTGCTACACAGACTGTTCCCCAATTCGACAGCAGCCCAAACATCGCGACGACGGCGTTCGTGCAGCGCGCGCTCGGCAATTTTCAGGCGATCATGGTGCTCGACGCCGCGACCACGCTGACGCCGGCGCAGGCGGGGTCGGCGATCTCGTTGAACGACGGCGCGAGCGTCGTGCTGCCGCTTTACTCGGCGGTGAAAAGAGGCGCGACGTTTCTGTTCATGAACTCCGGCTCGATGCCCAAGACGATTTCGCGGCAGGGCGGCGACATATTCTTCGGACCGTCGGGCGGCTCGCTGTCGTCGACAGTGACGAGCTTCACGCTGCTGCCGGGCGACTGGGCGCTGATCTCGGCGGTTTATCAGTGGGAGATGATGGCCGGCTCGCCGCTGATGACGATCAACAACGGCGCATTCGAGTTCAGCCACGGGCCGACCGGCTACGAGCGTTCGCCCACCGGCAAGATCGAGCAATGGGGGCAGGGCGTGACGGATGCGAACGGGGATATCAACGTCGTCTTTCCGAAGCGCTTTCCCAACGCTTGTTTCAACGTGGCAGCGAATCACGTGGGCCTTGGCGCCGCGATGGTGATCGTCATCCACGGAAGCATGACGCAGGACGGCGTGAAATTGAGGGCTTTCAACGAGACGGGCGGAACGTATCCCGGCTGGCTCGTCTATTGGCACGCAACGGGGAAATGACGATGACGCGAATCTTGGCCGGATACGACACATTGGGATTCATTCGAACCTTCTGCGACGAACGATCGAAGCCGGACGGCCTGACGTTCGTCGAGATCACGCCGGAGCAGCACGCGATGCTGCTCGCGGGCGCGGCGGCGGGCAAGACGATGGCGGTGACGGCGGACGGCCATCCGCTCCTCGTCGACCCCGAGAAGCCCACGCGCAAGCAGCTCGCCGACGCGAAGCGCGCGGCGCGCGATGCGGCGCTCGCCGCGACCGACTGGCTCACGTCGCGCCACCGGGACGAACAGGCGCTCGGCGACGGCACGACGCTGACGCCCGACGACTACGCGCAGCTGCTGCGATACCGGCAGGCGCTGCGCAACCTCGGTGAAGCGTCGCGCTGGCCGAACATCGATCTGCCGATGCCGCCGGCATGCGTCGCGACAGCGGCGTAGCGAACGGGAACACGGACGGGGCAGCCGGCTGCATCGCGGCGGCCCCGTGCGTTCCGCCACGACGAAGCGTCGCGCAGCCATGGCGCCGGACGACGACGTGCCGCCCCCGCCCTGCGCGTCTCGCGCTTCCTCCGCGCTCGCCGCGCGCTTTTAAGCTTCGTTAATATCCCTTCGCCCGGCCGCGCGGCAACATGAGCGCATGACCCGGCTAACCGACATCACCTCCGTTCACTGGCAACCCGCCCTCGGCCGCGACGACGTCGTCGAAGGCGTTGCCGACATCGATCAGGCCATCCGCGTGATTCTCGGCACCCCGAAGGGGAGCGACCCGCACCGGCCCGACTTCGGCTCGAACCTGAGCCTCTATCTCGACATGCCGATCGATCGGGCGACGCCGCACCTCGTGCGCGAAGCCGTCGACGCGATCCGCCGTTGGGAGCCGCGCTGCGAGGTGGTTCGCGTGATGCCGGCGATCGACGCGGCGCACGAAACGCTGCGCGTGCAATGGCGGCTCGCCGACGGCGTGATCCGCGAAACCGAGGTGCCCCGATGACCCTATCCGAACCGAATTTCATCGACCGCGATCCGCAGGCGATCACGGCCGACATCATCGCCGAATACGAAGCGCGCACCGGCAAGACGCTGTATCCGGCGCAAGTCGAGCGCGTGCTGATCGACATCGTCGCGTACCGCGAAACCCTCGTGCGCGTCGGCGTGCAGGAAGCGGCGAAGCAGAATCTCGTCGCGTTCGCGCGCGCGCCGATGATCGACTATCTCGGCCAGCTCGTCGGCGTCACGCGCCTGCCCGCGCAGCCCGCGAAGACCGTCGTGCGCTTCTCGCTCGACGCGCCGCTCGCGTCGAACCTGCTGATCGCGGCCGGCACGCGCGTCGAGACGAGCGACGGCGGCGTGTCGTTCGCCACCGACGCCGACGCGGTGCTCGCGGCCGGCCGCACGTCGATCGACGTCGCCGCGACCTGCGACACCGCCGGCGCGCTCGGCAACGGCTGGCAGCCGGGCCAGATCAACTCGCTCGTCGACGATCTCGGCGACGTCGACGTGAGCGTCGCGAACACGCAGACGAGCGCGAACGGCTACGAAGAAGAGGAGACCGAACGGCTGCGCGAGCGCATCCAGCTCGCGCCCGAGGCGTTCAGCACCGCGGGCCCGCGGCTCGCATACGTGTTCCATGCGAAGAGCGCGCACCAGTCGATCGTCGACGTGAGCGTGATCGGCCCCGAAATGGCGGCGCGCGACGGCCGGCTCGTGTCGGTCAACGGCGTGCCGCCCGGCAGCGTGCGCGTGCATCCGCTCGTCGACACCGGCCTGCCCGGCGACGACATCCTCGCGCTCGTCGCGCAAGCGCTCGACGACGAGAAGAAGCGCCCGCTCACCGATTTCGTCGAGGTGCGCGCGCCGAAGCCCGTCGACTACGCGATCGACGCGCGCCTCACGCTGTACAAGGACGCCGACGCGGGCACCGTGCTCGCGCAGGCGCGCGCCGCGGCGAACGCGTATCGCGCGAACCGCTCGGCGGGCCTTGGCCGCGACATCGTGCCCGCGCAGCTCACGGCCGCGCTGCAGGTGCGGGGCGTCTACGACGTCGACCTGAACGGCCTCGCGCTGCGCGTGCTCGCCGGCGACGAATGGGCGCGCTGCACGAGCGTGTCGGTGGTCGCGACCGGAGTCGCGCATGGCTGACACCCTGTTGCCGCCGCCGCTCGCGAGGGACCGCCGCTTCGCGGCGCTCGCGCAGCTCGCCGCGCGGCACGACAACATCGATCTGTCGCCGATCCTCGTCTACCTGATCGACAGCGTCGACGCGACGGCGCTGCCGCATCTTGCCGAGCAGTTCTCGGTGATGGGCGAGGACGGCTGGAGCCTTGCCGAATCCGACGACGCGCGCCGCGCGCTCATCAAGGGCGCGATCGAGCTGCATCGCTACAAGGGCACGCCGTGGGCGGTGCGCGAAGTGATCCGGCGGCTCGGCTTCGGCGAAGTGGAACTCGTCGAGAACATCGCGCGCGTGTCGTACGACGGCAAGCGCCGCTACAACGGCTGGATGGTGCACGGCGATCCGGGCCTCTGGGCGGTGTACCGCGTGATCCTGCGCGAGCGCGCGATCACGAACGACCAGGCCGCGCTGCTGCGCGCGACGCTCGCCGCGTTCGCGCCGGCGCGCTGTGAACTCGCGAGCCTCGAATACCGCGAAGTGCCCGTGCGCTACAACGGCGCCGCGCGCTACGACGGACAGTACAACCATGGGAGCAGCTAATGTCCAAGCTAGTCGAAACCTCCAAGTGGGAGGAAGACATTTACCAGATCGAAACGTCCGATCCCGTCGAGGGCGGGCCGGACGGTATTTCGAATCGTCAGGCGAATCAACTCGTCAACCGCACGCGTTACCTGAAGGATGACATCGAGCGCCGCGACAAGGGCCGCGTGCTGAAGGCCGGCGACACGATGGAGGGCCCGCTGCTCGGCAAGACCGGCCCGGCCACGCCGAACAACGAGCGCAACGCGGGCTTCGGCTTCGCGAACGATCCGGATACCGGCATGTTCTCGCCGAGCGACGGCGTGCTGCAGCTCGCGTCGCAGGGGCAGCCGGCCGTCGTGCTGTCGGGCGACGGCGGCGCGCGCGTCGGCGCGGCGGGCCCGGTGGTGCTCGTGACCGGCAATGCCGAGCGCGTGCGCGTGACGAAGGAAGGGCGCACGCTCATCGGCACGTCCGACGACAATGGCCGCGATGCGCTGCAGGTGCGCGGCAACGCGTCGGCGTCGAACGGCATGATCGCGGGCGGGCTCGACCGCGGCGACGGCGGCCAGTTGCGCGCGTGCGGCAACCAGTACGGCGCGTTCATCCGCAACGACGACGTGTCCGTCTATCTGCTGTCGACGAAGAAGGGCGACCCGCTCGGCTCGTGGAACGACTGGCGGCCGCTCTCGTGGTCGCTCGAGAGCGGGAAGGTGGTCGTCGACGGCAGCGGAGCCGGCGCGGTGTTCGGCGGGGCGGCGAACGTCACCGGGGATCTGACGGTCGGCCGAAACACGGCCGAAGGGCACGTCAAGCTCGGGCCCGTCGACGGCTATTTCTACACGAGCAAGGATTCGACGGGCTGGTGGTCGCCGACGATCGGCTCGTACCAGTACATGTTTGGCGACCGCACGTTCCGCGTCGACGGCAAGGCCGTCTGGCACGAAGGCACTCTGACGCCGCTCGACCTGAACCGCGGCGGCGCGTTGAAGGGCGATCTGAAGCTCGATCCGGGCGCGCGCGTCGTGCTCGCCGAAGGCTCGGTGGCGTTTCCGTCGCTGACGTTTGCGAACGCCGGCGCGCCGGACACCGGCCTGTTCCACATGGCCGACGGGCATTTCGGCGTATCCAACAACGGCATTCAGACCGTGCATTTCTCGCCGGAAGGCACGTATTTCGATAGGCCGGCGTTCGGCAGCCACCCGGACGCCACCGATCGGTCGAACCGCTTTGCGACAACGCAATGGGTTGCCGGCGAAGTTGCATCGGCGATGATCGGTCAGATCGTCTTCGAAATGCGCACGAGCGCGCGCGCCGGTTATCTCAAATGCAATGGCGCACTGCTCAAACGTGCGGACTACCCGGCGCTGTGGGCATATGCGCAGGCGAGCGGCGCGTTGGTCGCCGAGAACAACTGGGGCGGTGCTTCCGCGAACTGGGGATGCTTCACGGACGGCGACGGCGCGACGACCTTCCGGATTCCCGAGCTTCGCGGCGAGTTCCTGCGATGCTGGGACGACGGCCGAGGCGGCGACGTCGATCGAAAGATCGGCACGTGGCAGGACAGTCAGAACCGGTCGCATGCGCACGGCGCGTCGGCGGACGGCGTCGGCGATCACAGCCACAACGCATGGACGGACAACCAGGGCTGGCACGGCCACCATGGATGGACGGGGAGCGTTGGCGAACACCAGCACATCGCGCCTTACTCGGAGGCGAACGTTCAGCCTTGGGGCGCGCATTCGCAGGGACAGGCCGGCTCGCACGGCGGCGTGGACAACGACAATCCGTGGGCTTACACGTCACCGTCGGGCGGCCACAACCATGAATTCAACACGGAAGGTGCGGGGACGCATGCGCACAACATCGGCATCGGCGGCTCCGGCGCTCACAGCCATGCGATTCACGTCGCGGCCGACGGCGGCAACGAAACGCGCCCGCGCAACCTGGCCGTGCTCGCGATGATTCGCGCTTACTAATTTGAGGAGAACGACGTGCTTTGCAATCAATACGACAACTTGACCGGCCAATACGTGATCAGCTTTCTGGCCGACATCGACCCGATGAACCCGACGCGCTGGCTGATTCCCGCGTTCTGTGAGACGAAGCCGCTGCCCGAGCGCGCGCCGATGACTTGGCCGTTCTGGAAGGACGGCGACTGGGTGCTGCTGCCCGACTATCGCGGCGTACGCCTGTACCGCACCGACACCGGCGCGCCCGCCGAGATCACGAAGGCGGGCGTGACGCCGGAGGACGCGGGCCTGACGACGGCGCCGCGGCCGTCGGACGAATACGTGTGGCGCGACGGGACGTGGGTGGTCGACGCGGCTGTCGTCGCGCGCAAGGAGCGGCAGGCGGCGATGAACGCGTTCATGTCGCGCATGGAGAAGGCGCGCGCGAAGAATCTCGGCAAGGCCGACGCGCTCGCGGCGGGGCAACTCGACGCGTTCGAGCGCGCGCTCTTCGACGCATGGGCGCAGTATCAGATGAAGCTCGTGCGCGTCGTGGAGGCCGCGGATTTCCCGGCTTCGCTCGCGTGGCCGGCGGAGCCGGATGAGGAGGCGATCCGCAAGGAGGTCGATGCGGTGCTTCGGGAGGAGAAGGAGAAGGAGAAGGAGAAGGAGGAGGAGAAGGAGCAAGCGGCGGCTGACGGCGAGCTGGCCGACTCGGCTGCCCCGGGCGGGCGGGGCGCGCAGGCCGACTCGGTTGCCCCGGGCGGGCGGGGCGCGCAGGCCGACTCGGTTGCCCTCGGCGGGCAGGGCGCATAGGCCGACTCGGCTGCCCCGGGCGGGCAGGGCGCGCAGGCCGATCCGGCGGATCGCGTCGCCGCCGCTGCGGGGCTGGCCGGTCAACCGGCGCCGTGAGCGAAGCCGCCGCGATGCGGCGCGGTTCGCGACGGGGGCAAAGCCGGCGACGGGCGGTCAGGCGGCCGCCTCGAGCCGTCGAGCCGGCTTCGGCCTTTTGAATACGTGCGCATTGCGACGGCATCGCGCGAGGCAATCGCAGGCGAGCGTCGACGGCCGGCGCATCCGGAGGAGAGGCGGCGACGGGCGAGCGTGCCGCAATTGTGTTGCGGGGTGAGGAAATGCGGCGCTCGGGGATTTGTCGCGTGCGGGGGTGGGGGGATATTGCGCGGGGCTTCAGGCGGCCTCACACACGAATATCCGGATACCTCCCGAACGTGAACCGCATGTCGGGAATCGCCAGGCGTACCTGTCCCGCAGGCGCGAGCACGGAATCCAGTTCGATCAACCATGTGACGAGATCGGGCACGTGTCCGATCACATGCGATGCGACGATGTAGTCGACTTTCGGGCCGCCGATTGCTTCGCTCAGTGTGTTTTTGCCCCAGACACCGTCTATGTCGACGATCGCATCGTGCCGAATGGCGGCATCGCGTCGATATTTCCGCTTCAGTGTTGCCGTATCTGCATGGTCGACGTATAACACTTCGCCCATATCGCGTGTAACCAGCGGTTTGTCGAGCGGCGCGATCTCCACTCCAACCGCGCCTCGAAATTTCAGTCCCCGTAGAATCGTCGCGCGCCTGTTCATTGCATTTAACTTCATTTTTTTGCAATGATAGCGCAATGTCGGGATACGCTCCGTTCCGGAAACTGGTCTTCATTGCCCCAAAGGCAATGTGAGATGGAAAGGCGAAATCACGCTGAAATGACTTTGCGATTCGGCATCCGAATCAGGCACGGGGCCTGCTTGATCATTCGCACGGCTGAATGCGAATTTCAACGATGCTGCATTAGCAGGACGATTTGCTCGGTGGTCAGCACGTCTTCGTGATAAATGTCGGACAGTGCCTTCGGAATCGGCAGGTCCGTCTTCGTGCGATAGTCGCGAACGATCCGGAAACCCGCTTCTTCGATGAGGCGGCAGAGTTGTGGGGCCGTGACCTTGTTCAGCGTCGCATACGTTTCCCAAAGCGCCGCTCGCTCAGCTTCGACATCCGCCGTCAGCGGGATGTAGACCGACCATTCCGATCGAACATGGGCGGGCGTCTGCGGCGCTTGCAGAAGGCGCTCGTGAAAGTCATCCAATGGCATCGACAGGTGCGCCCAAGGTTCCGGTATCCACGGTCCCATGTGTGATCCGTTCGGCGAATAAAATAGCGGGGAGATCTGCAGAAAGAACGATCCGCCCGGCTTGAGTGCTGATTTAATCGATGCGAGAGATCGCATCAGCATGTCTTGCGACACATGCTCGAAAACCGACCACGTATAGACGACGTCGAAATCGCCGAAGCACGTGAGATCCGCGCCCGGTGTGATCCGCCGGAAGAACAGATTGTCCGGGAGCGCGTGCAGGCCGATTTCGCGCCGCGCGATCGGCAGGCATTGTTCGTGCACGTCCAGAATTTCTACGCCGACGACTCGCTGCACATCCTTTCTCAATGCCATTCCGAGCGCCATCGTGCCTTCGCCGCAGCCGAACTCGAGGACATCTTTCTTGTAGACGCCACCGGTTTCGGACAGCCATTCATCGACGATGTCCGGTACGGTCACGAACTTGGTTCGGTAAAGCGGATCGCGGATGGTTTCGATCGACCAGTCGCTAGTCATACGCAAGCTCCACACTGTTCTGCTGCAGGTTGGATATCTGAGTAGCATGTTCCAGCCGAACGCCCACAGGCGTTCGACCTTCAATGTCGCGACGAGTGAGGCCGGACATCGAAAAAGACAAATCGGGCAAGTCGGATTTTCGATGTTCGCCTCAACCGTGCAACGGAAATCAAAGGCATTCGCCGGTACACGCACATGACCGCATGACGAGCCGTACGCGCGACGTCATTCGCGGTGTGCTGCACGCTGGTCGAACGTTTGGCGACTGGGCGTGCCGGAACGCGATCGGCGTGAATACCTCTGCGTTGACCGTACGCGTCGAACTGAATATTTCACGAGGCCCCCTCGGTTCTCAAGGGACGCCGGACGATGGCGCGCTTTCGGCGGGAAGCGGTTCGTCCGCGCGCGGAGCATGCGAAGGAGGCTGGCGATGTCGGCGCGACGCGCCGCCGCTACGAGAATGTATCGACAGTCGTTCAACTCAGGCATCCGCGCTTTTCCTTGGTTGCGTTGGCATCGAATGCACTGCTTCGATTTCACGCGAGTGCTTCTGGCGGCGAAACGATGGACGGCTGCTTCGGCGTGGCGAGCGGACCCATACCGTGCGGCGCGAGTGAATCAGCGGACGGCCTCGACCAGCTTGGGAAGGAACGCGTGCGCGATCATCGTGCTCGCATAATCGGATACGTGGTCGCCGTAGCTGTAGAGGTAGTTGCCGTCCTTGCTGATTGGGCATGTGTCGTTACGGATATCGCACAGGATCGGCGTTGCGTCCAGAACCAGGAGATTCGGGTGGTTCTTTTGCAATTGGTCGACCAGCACCCGATATTCTTTCGTCGTCTCGAGATGTTTGCGATAGCTGAGCGTGCATGCGTTCTCGTTCGGCGACGCGAGCGCGCGGACGATCCGGTATCGCATCGCGCTTCTTTCCATGCAATCGTGCGGGTCTGGCAGCGTCGGATTGTCCACGAGCAGGGCCACGCGTTTGCCGGCGCCTTCGAGCACGCGAATCGTGCCGTCGAGGCCGTGTAACGGTCCTTGCTTGTCGGGCGCGAGCGTCTGCGCATTTGCATAGTCGGGGCCAAACAGCATGCGGCTCGCCGTGGCGATGGTCACAAGCTTGATGTTGGGGTCGGCTGCAACGTGTTGTATTTCCAGTTGCGCGAACTGCGTGCAATCCTTCGGATTGTCGTCGGCATACGACGACGTGCGCACGATACCTGTCAACGGTACACATCCGCTACGATCGAAGAACTTCCAGCGCGAGTCGGGCTGCGATTCTCTTAGGAATCCCCAGATGACGGCTTCCGCCTTGCTGTCGCCGATCATCGCGAATCGCGGCGTGTTGCGTTTGTCGAATGCGCATACGGCGCCCTTCAGATCGTTTTCGGCGATGCCGCAGTCGGTGCTGATGAACTCGTGGCCCGCGCCGTGCGTTGCTGTCGCAATGTCGCCGTATCGGCTGTAGAGCTGGCTTGGAGCCTGCGGCGCCGCTAGAAAGACGAATGCGCCGATCGAACCTGCGACGAGCAGTGCGCAACTCGGTGTGGCGATGGCGATCATCCGGTTCGTGTGATGCCGCACGGGCGTTTCGATGAGCCGATAGGTCAGCCACGCGAGCAGTACGCTCGCGAGCAGCAATGCGGTGCGCACCGGTGCAGCGGGTTGGGCGCCGGCGACGATCGCCGCGAACGACAGCAACGGCCAGTGCCACAGATACAGCGGATAGCTGATCTTGCCGATCCACACCATGATCGGGCGTTTGAGCGCCTGGTTCGCGAAGCCGTTGACGCCGCCCGCGATTAGCAGTGCCGCGCCGAGCGTCGGCAGCAGCGCGCGCCAGCCGGGATAGCTTTGTGCGCCATTCAGGCCGAACACGGCGATTGCGCACAGGATGGCGCCGACGATCGATGCGAGACTGCGCAGCGCATGCGGCGCGCGCTGCAGCCTATCCGCGTTGAGCGTCAGCATGCTTCCGATCATCAACTCCCAGAAGCGTGTGAAGGGCGAAAAGAACGCAGCGGACGGGTGATTGGCGACGAGGCCGATGTTCAGCGCGAAGGACGCCGAGAAGATCAGCATGACGGTCGCCACGAGCGCTGCGCGGCTCCGGTGCGTCAGGGCGAGCGCCAGCGGCCACAAGATGTAGAACTGCTCTTCGACGCCGAGCGACCACAGATGCAGCAGCGGTTTGAATTCCGCCGCGCGATCGAAATATCCCGTCTCGCTCCACAGCACGAGATTCGATACGAAGCCCGCGCCCGCGGCTATGTGTTTGCCGAGCTCGCGCAACTCGTCCGTGACGAGCACGCCCCAGCCTATCACCAGGACCGTCGCGAGCACGGCGACCAGCGCGGGGAAGATCCGGCGCGCGCGACGCGCATAGAACGTGGCGATGCTGAACCGATTGCCGCGTACTTCGTCGACGAGGATGCTCGTGATCAGATATCCCGAGATGACGAAGAAAATATCGACGCCGACGAATCCGCCCGAAACCACTCCGGGAAATGCGTGGAAAAGCAAAACCGACGTGACGGCTATTGCGCGTAATCCATCGATGTCAGGCCGGTATATCAGTGACGAAACTTTCGGGGGGGTGTTGGACATAACGGGTCGGAGGGGTAATCGATTTGTAATGCGAATAGTGAGCTGCTTCGTCCCTCGTGCGGAATCATGCCATTCCCACTGCGATTGGCACCTCTTAAATTGTAATGAAATGTAATAACTTCATATGTAATGATGTTCGATCCTTTAGGAAACCGGGATGGTTAGGGGGATGTGTTCGGAATATTTCTTACACATTTATTTCGGCGGGATAAGGCGGATTGTCGAGCGCTGCTCCTTATATCGAAATGAACCGAGCCGGCGAATCGTGTCGTGACGGCGAGTGAGCCGACCGCTCAACGGCCGATACATGTCGATGATTTTGTTTCATGCTTCGCGAAATAACCGAAATTCATATGTGAAGTAAATTCGAAGTCACGAATGTCGAGATTGGCTCCCGAACGTAAAAATCAAACAATCACGTTTCTTGTTTCCTGCAAATTCATTCCTTCGACAAATGGTTATCGATGTGCGCTCGTCGAGTCGGCGCGCGATCGTGCACGTGCTTGCCGGTTGAATGTCGAAACGACGCTCAGCCCTTGGTGGGCGAATGGAATGAAAGACGATGAAATTCGCACTCGATCGGCGTCTTGAACGACAACGAACTTTGCCGCAGCGTACGTTGCATCGTCCGATAAAGGTGTGGTGCGCGATCGCCTGCCTCGGTATAAACCCGAGCCTCCGAAAGAGTTGTCTATACAATTTTGGGCGGTTAGGGTGAGCGCTCCGAACCTCAGACCATTCCCGGACCCGCCACCATGCCGAACGCCATCGACGCTCAACGCCGCCCGCTGCGCGAGCGCCGCACGATCGATTACATTCCCGACCACGAACGTCACGGCAAGCTGTCGAGCCAGTTCACGCTTTGGCTCGGCGCGAATCTGCAGGTAACGGCGATTGTCACCGGCGCGCTCGCGGTCGTGCTGGGCGGCGACGTGTTCTGGTCGCTCGTCGGGCTCGCGCTCGGCCAGTTGCTCGGCGGCGCGGTGATGGCGCTGCACGGCGCGCAGGGCCCGCAGTTCGGCCTGCCGCAGATGATCTCGAGCCGCGTGCAGTTCGGCATCTACGGCGCGGTGATTCCGCTCGTGCTCGTCTGCCTGATGTACGTCGGCTTCTCCGCGAGCGGCACCGTGCTCGCCGGCCAGGCGCTCGCGCAACTCGTCGGCGTCGACGACACGGTCGGCATCTTTGCGTTCATCGCTGTCGTCGTCGTGCTCGCGGTGTTCGGCTACCGGACGATTCACGCGCTCGGCCGCGTGTCGAGCGTGGTTGGCGTGATCGCGTTCGTCTACATGTTCGCGCGGCTCCTCGCCGGGCACGACATCGGCGCGCTGCTCGCGATCCGGCATTTCTCGCTGGCGAGCTTCCTGCTTGCGATTTCGCTGTCCGCGTCGTGGCAGATCGCGTATGGGCCGTACGTCGCCGATTACTCGCGCTATTTGCCGCGCGCGACGTCCGCGCGCCGCACGTTCTGGGCGATCGGCCTCGGCTCGGTGCTCGGCGCGCAGGCGTCGATGGTGTTCGGCGTATTCGCCGCGGCGCTCGCGGGCAAGCAGTTCGCCGGCCACGAAGTGCAGTTCATCGTGAGCCTCGGCGCGGGCGGCGCGGCGGCCGCGCTGCTCTATTTCGCGATTGCGTTCGGCAAGCTGACGATCACGACGCTCAACGCGTACGGCAGCGTGATGTCGGTCGCGACGATCGTCACCGGTTTTTCCGGGCGCGCGCAGATCTCACAGCGCGCGCGCATGGCATACGTGCTCACGATGGTCGCCGCGGTTGCGTGGCTCGCGCTCGTCGGCCGTCACGCGTTCCTGAAGGACTTCTCCGCATTCATCTTGTTCTTGCTCGCGTTCTTCACGCCGTGGAGCGCGATCAACCTCGTCGATTTCTACTGGGTGACGAAGGAGCGCTACGACGTGCCCGCCCTCTACGATCCCGACGGCCGCTACGGGCGCTGGAACGTCGCGGGCGTGTCGGTCTACGCGCTCGGCGTGCTCGTGCAGATGCCGTTCATCGCGACCGAGTTCTATACCGGGCCGCTCGTCGCGAAGCTGGGCGGCACCGACATTTCGTGGATCATCGGCCTCGTCGTGCCCGGCGTTCTGTATTATGTGACGGCACGCAGGCAGACCGCGCACGTCCCCGAGCGGTTGATCCTGCCGGACGAGCCCTCTTTGTCATGACCGATTCCGCCGTTTCGTCGCCGCCGCTTTCGCCTTCGGGCGCGGCTCCCCCAGCCGAATCGCACGCGCTCGACGCGCTGCACGCGTTCGTCGAGCGCCATCCGCGCCTTTTCGTGCTGACTGGCGCGGGCATCAGCACCGATTCCGGCATTCCCGGCTATCGCGACCGCAACGGCGCATGGATGCGCTCGCAGCCGATCCAGTACCGCGAGTTTCTCGAATCCGATCACGCGCGCCGCCGTTATTGGGCGCGCAGCATGCTCGGCTGGCCGGTGGTCGGGCGCGCGCAGCCGAACGCGTCGCATCATGCGCTCGCGAGCCTCGGCGCGGCGGGGCGGATCGCGCGGCTCGTCACGCAGAACGTCGACGGGCTGCATCAGCGCGCGGGCAGCGCCGACGTCATCGAGCTGCACGGCGGCATCGGCGGCGTCACCTGCCTCGATTGCGGCGCGCATCACGCGCGCGCGGCGATCCAGCACATTCTCGAAGCGGACAATCCCGCATTGCTCGATGCCGAAGCGGAGCCGGCCGCCGACGGCGACGCGCATCTCGAATGGCGCGCGCTCGACACGTTTCGCGTGCCCGCGTGCCCCGCGTGCGGCGGGCTGCTGAAGCCGGCCGTCGTGTTCTTCGGCGAGAACGTGCCGCGCGAGCGCGTGGCGGCCGCCGCGCGTTCGCTCGAGGAGGCGGACGCGATGCTCGTCGCGGGCTCGTCGCTAATGGTGTATTCCGGCTACCGGTTCTGCGTGTGGGCGGACGATCGGCGCAAGCCGATCGCCGCGATCAATCTCGGGCACACGCGCGCCGATCCGCTGCTGACGCTGAAGGTCGAAGCGTCGTGCGGGCAGACGCTCGCGGCGCTCGCCGCCCGTCTCGGGCTCGCGGCAAGCGGCGCGCGCGATGCGCGCGGCTCGCCTCACGTTTGACATATCCGACGCACACCGTTTCGCTTCGTCATGCCGATCGATTCCGCTTCGCGCCAATGGGCGCCCGCCGCCGAACGCAATCGCGAGCCGATTCTCGACGTGCTCAAGCGCGTGCTGCCCGCGCGCGGCACCGTGCTCGAGATCGCGAGCGGCACCGGCCAGCACGCGGTGCATTTCGCGGCCGCGTTGCCCGACCTCGTCTGGCAGCCGACCGACACCGAAGCCGCCGCGCGCGCGTCGATTGACGCGTGGGCGGCCGATGCCGCGCTGCCGAACCTGCGCGCGCCGCTCGCGCTCGACGTATGCGCCGAGCCGTGGCCGCTCGCCGCCGCCGATGCGATCGTCTGCATCAACATGATCCACATCGCGTCGTGGGCGGCCGCGTGCGCGCTTTTCGACGGCGCGGCGCGCCTGCTGCCCGACGGCGGCGTGCTGTATCTGTACGGGCCGTATCGCCGGGGCGGCGCGCACACGGCCGAATCGAACGCGCGGTTCGATGCGCAACTGCGCGGCCGCCATCCGGCGTGGGGCGTGCGCGATCTGGAGGCGGTGGTCGAGCTCGGGCGGGCGGCGGGCCTCGCGCTCGACGAGATCGTGGAGATGCCGGCGAACAATCTGAGTGTCGTGTTCCGCAAGCGCACGCAGGCGCGTGATTCAGGCTCGTGATGCGCGGGTGCGGCATCGCGGCGCTCGCGCGAGGGTCGAGCGCGCGAGCGCGACGCGAGCGTAGCGGCGTGGCCCTTCGGTCGTCGCGGGCGCAACGCGATCCGTTCACGCACATACTCGGAAGCACCCCGAAGCGACGCCGCAATGCCGCCGACGCGGCGTCGTTTCACGCTGGATCGACGCGCGTAACCCGCGTCGAACCGCCGTCGAGCCACAGTCGAACGGTCCTTTAGCCGCCGCCGCGCGGGTGATCGATCGCCGCCGAATCGTCTCCGAACGCCTCCCGTTCCCGGGCGCACTCGCGCGGTTTCCCTTATCCTTGCGCCTATGCGCGCGGCCCCGGTGGGTCGCGCCCTGTTTTTTCCGGAGAATTGAACAATGGGTAAACAAGCAATCGGTGTGGTCGGTCTCGCGGTGATGGGGCGCAATTTGGCCTTGAATATCGAAAGCCGTGGCTATGCGGTGTCGGTCTACAACCGCAGCCGCGAGAAGACCGACGAACTGATCGCCGAATTTCCCGATCGCAAGCTCGTGCCGACCCACACGCTCGAGGAGTTCGTCGCGTCGCTCGAGACGCCGCGCCGCATCCTCCTGATGGTGAAGGCGGGCGAAGCGACCGATGCAACGATCGCGGCGCTCAAGCCGCTGCTCGACAAGGGCGACGTGCTGATCGACGGCGGCAACACGCACTTCACCGACACGATCCGCCGCAACCAGGAGCTTGCGCAGGCGGGCCTGCACTTCATCGGCACGGGCGTGTCGGGCGGCGAGGAGGGCGCGCTGCGCGGCCCGTCGATCATGCCGGGCGGCCAGCGCGACGCGTACGATCTCGTCGAGCCGATTCTCAAGCAAATCGCCGCGAAGGCGCCCGCCGACGGCGAGCCGTGCGTCGCGTACATGGGGCCGGACGGCGCGGGCCACTATGTGAAGATGGTCCACAACGGCATCGAATACGGCGACATGCAGCTGATCGCGGAGAGCTACGCGGTGCTCAAGCAGGTCGCGGGCTTGACCAACGACGAGCTCGGCGCGGTCTACACCGAATGGAATCAGGGCGAGCTCGACAGCTACCTGATCGAGATCACTGCGAAGATCTTCGGCAAGAAGGACGACGAGACCGGCAAGCACCTCGTCGACGTGATTCTCGACCGCGCCGCGCAGAAGGGCACGGGCAAGTGGACGAGCCAGAACGCGCTCGACCTCGGCGTGCCGCTGCCGCTCATCACCGAATCGGTGTTCGCGCGTGTGCTGTCGTCGCTGAAGGATCAGCGCGTCGCCGCGAGCGAAGTGCTGACGGGGCCGGCGCCCGCGCCGCTCGAAGGCGATCGCGCCGCGTTCGTCGAATCGGTGCGCCGCGCGCTGTATCTGTCGAAGGTGATCTCGTACGCGCAAGGCTTCGCGCAGCTCGACACGGCGTCGAAGGAATACGGCTGGAATCTCGATCTCGGCGCGATCGCGAAGATCTTCCGGGCGGGCTGCATCATCCGCGCGCGCTTCCTGCAGAAGATCACGGACGCATACGCGAAGAACGCCGCGCTCGCGAATCTGCTGCTCGATCCGTACTTCCAGGACATCGCCGCGAACTACCAGTCCGCGCTGCGCGACGTCGTGATCGCCGCGGTGAAGGCGGGCGTGCCCGTGCCGGCGTTCGCGTCGGCGGTTGCGTACTTCGACAGCTATCGGTCGGCGCGCCTGCCGGCGAACCTGGTGCAGGCGCAGCGCGATTTCTTCGGCGCGCACACGTTCGAGCGCACCGACAAGCCGGGTAGCTTCCACGCGAACTGGGCCGAATGACACCTGGGATCGGTAATTGTTGCACTCGCCACTGTTATTAGTAGGGCTTCTCTAGAGTGAGGCGGTGATTGTTGTCTCTCGCGAAACAGTGTTTTCGTTGATCCATGGTTTTCCCTAAGTGTGTCCGTGACTAGACTGTGATTAATCGCTGCTCGCATGGTGCTTGCGGCGAAGCAAAAAAAGTCACGGAGGTTTGATCATGAAATCGCTTATCGCTACCGTCGCAGTTGCCGCCGCTCTCGCCGTTCCCGCCGTTTCGTTCGCTCAGCAATCGAACGGGCCGGTGACTCGCGCGCAAGTCAAGGCCGAGCTGATCCAGCTCGAGCAAGCGGGTTACAACCCGGCCGCCGACCGCGTGAATTACCCCGAGGAAATCCAGGCTGCGGAAGCCAAGATCCACGGCCAACAAAATGTTGCCGCGCAAGCCGACACGAGCGGTTACGGTGCCCAGCCGGCGGCCGCCGCCGAAGCCGGCGCGCCGAACAAGGTCAAGCGCATCGCCGACGGCGCACCGGTCTACAAGGGCCGTTGAGCGGCACGGTCGTCCGTCGCGCGCCGCGGTTGAACGCGGGCGCGGCGAATCCAGGCCGGCGCATGGCAGTCCACTCAGCCCGCGCGTTCCATTCGATGGAGCGCGCGGGCTGAGTCTTTTGGGGCGGGAAAATGCGCGGCGGCGCGCCGGCCGGCGTCGGTTGCTGTTTCGGCGCGGCCCAAAGGCCAGGGCATTCATATACGGCATACGCGGCCCGACCCGATCCGGGCGGCCGACGGGCCGGCAGTTGTTGGCGCGACGCCGCTCCTCGCGGCGCGCAAGCGCTGCTTGCCGGACAGGGTTGGCCGACCGGCCGACCCCGGGCAATTTACATCGGGCAGGTCGGGCGAGTTACTATCCGTCCGGCTGGGCCGTGCAATTGTCGCACCGGCCGCGGCGACGCCCACGGACCTGCCCATGAAGATCATCCGCAGCAAGAGTTTCACCGCGCCGCGCGCGTGGGGCGCCGTCGACATCGCCAACATGCGCGGCATCACGACCCGCCTGCATTGGGCGGATCAGCCGTACAAATGGCACGTGAACGACGGCGAGGAGGTGTTCGTCGTGCTCGACGGCCAGGTCGAGATGCGCTATCGCGACGCCGGCGGCGAGCAGGTGGCCGTTCTCGACGCGGGCGACATTTTCTTCGCGTCGACGGGGACGGAACACGTCGCGTGCCCGATCGGCGAGGCGCGGATTCTCGTCGTCGAAACCGAAGGCAGCGTTTGAGGTCCGATCGGGATGGCCAGGTCGCGATTCGCGGTGCGCTGGCCCGGTCGAGCGCAGCGCGGCCGGGCGCGGTTCGTCCCGATGCATGTCGGCCCATGCGGTCGGTTGCGGCCCGGTTCGCAGGACGCGGCTCGGCATGACGCGGTGTGGCCGGACGCAGTTCGGCGTGACGCGGCCTGGCCTGCCCGGCCGGGCTCGATATGGCCTGGTCGGACTCGGGGCGGCTTGCGCGGCGCGGCCCGATGCGATTTGGCCGATCGCGCGCGAAGGTCGGAACGGTGGGGCGCGTGGCCGCAGTGAAGTGAATTGATGGAGGTACGCTTGAGAAGAATTCTGTTCGTCGAACGGCCCGACGTGGGCTGGACGGTGCGCGCGATGTTCGTCGCGGCGGGCGCGGCACTCGTCGGCGGTTGCACGGTGACGCCGTGGACCGATTCGTGGCAACCGACGCACGTGCCGCAGCAGCCGGCGCCACGCGCATCGTCCGGCGTGCTGGCCGGCTATTACCGTGTGAATTCGGGCGATACGCTCGCGAGCATCGCGTCCGCGTTCGGGCAGCGCACGCTGGATATCGCGAGCTGGAACCACCTGGCGCCGACCGACATGTTGGCGCCCGGCCAGGTGCTGCGCGTCGCGCCGCCGCCGAGCACGACGACGCTTGCGCCGCCGCCCGCCGCCGCGCAGCCGGAAGCGGCTGCGCCGGCGCTCGCGTGGCCCGCGCACGGCACCGTGACAGCGCCGTTCGGCGCCGGCAAGAACCACGGAATCGTAATCACGGCGACGGGCGGCGACCGCACGGTGCGCGCCGCCGCGCCCGGGCGCGTCGTGTATGCAGGATCGGGCGTTGCCGCCTATGGTCCGCTCGTGATCCTGAAGCACGAGAACGGGCTCATCACCGCGTACGGGCACAACGAGAAGCTGCTCGTCAGCGAGGGCGACGCGGTGAGCGCGGGCGAGCCGGTTGCGGAGATGTCGACCGACGCGAGCGGCCGCTCGACGTTCGAGTTCGAAGTGCGGCGCAACGGCAAGGCCGTCGATCCGCTCGGGCTGCTGCCACGTAACGGCTACTGAACGGCCGCGCGCGCCGCTAGCCGAGCGGAGCGCGGCCTGCTTCGCGGCGCTGCCGCGTCGGGCCGGCGATCCGCGGCGCGCGAATGCGCGGCAACGTCGTCAGGCGTGCTCCGTCTGCGGCGCGAGCGAGCCGGCACGGTTGCCGAGCAGCACGATCAGCGCGGCGAATCCGAGGCTGCCCGCCGCGATCGCGCCGCTGTACGCGGCGACCATCATATAGCCGTGCGTGCGCGGATCGACGAACGGATACGGATACCAGTCGATGAGCGCGCCGCGCACGAGCGTATAGCCGAGATACGCGACCGGAAACGCAAGCCAGCGCGCGAGCTGCGACCAGTCGATCCGCACGCGCGGCGCGACGTACAGCCAGTCGAGAAACACCGCGACCGGTATGATCCGATGCAAGATCCAGTTCGTGTAATAAGGCGTCGCGTGATGCACCGCGTCCAGATGCGCAAGCAGCAACTCGTAGACGATGCCCGTGATCGCCATGTAGAGCACGACGGCGCCGCGCGCGGACTCGTATCGTCGTGACGGCGGCTTCGCCGCGAGCCACAGGCCCGCGAGCAGCACGATGGCCGTGTACAGGCTGCTGAGTTGGGTGAAGTAGCTAAGGAAATTGTCGAGCCGAAAGGTCGGCGCGTTCCATCTGAGTGCGATGCTATGGCACGTCGCGGAAAGGATCAGCCCGCAGCCAGCGAGCCTGTAGGCTGAGACAAAAGCGGCTTTCTGCATGATGGGGCCTTGCGTGTTGCGATGACGCGGGCGTCGTGGCACAACCGTGCCCGACCGCTCGAATATTGAATCGAGAATAGTTCAAGCATCGCTACGCCGACATGCGGCTCTACCCGAGCCTGAGCGTCATGCGAGCGGCGATCCTCGGCCCGCGATCGCGCGGAAACTTGATTCAGCCGCATGGCCCACGCATCGCGCGTCATTACAATCCGATGACGTCGCGCGCGATACGGCGCGCGATGCAGTGGTCCCCCTCAATACGAACGAGACGAATCATGAATCGCATCCTTGCCGGCCAGGCGCGCTACAACCGTCCCGCCGTCTTCTTCCATTGGGCGATCTTCCTGCTCGTCGCGCTCGCGTATCTCGCGATCGAGGTGCGCGGGCCGAAGGGCACCGACAGCCGGGTGTTCTGGTCGAACGTCCATTACCTTGCCGGCGCGCTCGTGCTGGCGTTTGCGGCGCTGCGGATCGTCTGGCGCTTCGCGAGCCGCGCGCCGGACGAATTGCCGCAGCCGGCGTGGCTCGCGCTGCTCGCGAAGCTCGCGCATCTCGCGCTGTACGTGTTCATCGTGGCGCAGCCGCTTCTCGGCATCATGACGCTGAACTTCGGCGGCAAGCCCGTGACGCTCGCATGGATCGACTGGTCGTTCACGCTGTTCAGCCCGAATCCGGGCCTGCGCCCGGCGATCAAGGAAGCGCACGAATTGATCGGCAACGTGTTCTATTACGTGATCGGCCTGCACGCGCTCGCCGCGCTCTGGCATCACTTCGTGAAGCGCGACGAGACGCTGCGCAGAATGACGTTCTGACGCGCTTGGTCTTCACGGCGCGCATCGTTGCGGATGCAACGATGCGCGTGCGCGGCTGGCGCGCAGCTGCAGCCGCAGCCGCTGCAGCCCCGCAGCCGCTGCAGCCCCGCACCCGCACCCGCACCCGCACCCGCACCCGCACCCGCACCCGCACCCGCACCCGCACCCGCACCCGCGACTGCACCTGCACCTGCACCTGCGACGGCGACGGCGCCTGCGCCTGCGGCGGAGACCGCGACCGCGACCGTTTCGCGCTATCCAAGCCCGCAAACATTCTGTAACATTCGGGCGGCTTTACATTCCCTTTACGCAACACCGCGCCATGTCCAACCGATTCCGCAAACTGACTGCCTGGCTGGGCATGCTTGCGATCTGGTTGGCGATCGTCGCGCCGCTCGTCTCGCAGGCGAACGCGCGGCTCGCCGCGCGTTCCGATGCCGTGATCTGCGGCGACGAGCACCACGCTCGGGCGGTCGAAGCGGGCGTCGCGCCGGGCGATGCAGCGCACGGCGGCGCGCACCATGCGCTGCATCTCGACGCCTGCGGATATTGCGCATTCTTCGCGCACGGCCCGGCGATCGGCGTGGCCGCGCCCTCCGTCTTCTCCGCGCACGTGGCGGCCGTCGCGCCGGCCGTCTTCTCTCGCGCAGTCGAGCCTTCGCTCGAGCGCTACACGCGCGCCTATCCGCGCGCCCCGCCGAAAGACGCCTGAACGCCTGATTTCATTTCCGTTCATGCCGTCCCCGCATCCGTTCGATCCGACGATCGCGCGGAAGGGGCGTCTTTCGAGTTTCGATTCATGACATCCAAGTTCTTGTGTCACGCGCACGCCGCGCGTGGAGACCGTGCGCGCCGCCGGCGGCGCGCGATCAGCCTGACCGTCCCCGCGCTCGCGGCGGGCGCCTTCCACCTCGCGCCGGCCGTCGCGCAGACGGCCGGGCCGGGACACCGGCACGATGCGGCCGGCGCGACGAGCAGCACGACGAGCAATACGCCGACCAGCACGCCGGCGGACGCGCCCGTGCTGCCGACGATCGAGGTCGTCGCGGCGCCCGAATCGACGCCGCTCGTCGTCGTCACCGATCCGAAAACGCCGCGCCAGCCGCTGCCCGCGAGCGACGGCGCCGATTATCTGAAGACGATTCCCGGCTTCGCGTCGATCCGCAGCGGCGGCACGAACGGCGATCCGGTGCTGCGCGGGATGTTCGGCTCGCGCCTGAACATCGTCGCGAACGGCATGCCGACGCTCGGCGCGTGCCCAGGCCGGATGGACGCGCCGACGTCGTACATCGCGCCCGAGAGCTATGACAAGGTGACGGTCGTCAAGGGGCCGCAGACCGTCTTGTACGGACCGGGCGCGTCCGCCGGCACGGTACTGTTCGAGCGCGTGACGCCGCGCTTCAAGACGCCGGGCATGCGCTTCGAGGGCAGCGTCGTGGGCGGCTCGTTCGGGCGCAACGACCAGAACGTCGACGTGACGGCCGGCACGCCGGACTTCTACGGCCGCGTGAGCGCGAACCACGCGCATTCGCAGGATTACGAGGACGGCAACGGCCGCACGGTGCCGTCGCAGTGGGACAAATGGAATGCCGACGCGGCGCTCGGCTGGACGCCCGACGACAACACGCGGCTCGAGTTGATGGCGGGCACGGGCGACGGCTACGCGCGCTACGCGGGCCGTGGGATGGACGGCGCGCACTTCCGGCGCGAGACGTTCGGCTTGAAGTTCGACAAGAAGCACATCGGCGACGTGCTCGACCGGATCGAGGCGCAGGTCTTCTACAACGAAGCCGATCACGTGATGGACAACTACACGCTGCGCATGCCCGATCCGACGAGCAGCATGCCGATGCGCATGGCGTCCGAAGTGCGTCGCCGCACGCTCGGCGCGCGCGTCGCGGCGACGCTGCGCTTCACCGACGCGTTCAAGCTCGTGACAGGCGTCGACGCGCAGTCGAACCGCCTCGATTCGCGCTCGGCGATGGGAATGCAGAACTACGGCGACATGCCGTGGAATCCGCAGGCGAACATGTGGAACGCGGGCGCGTTCGGCGAGCTGACCTGGTATGCGAGCGATGCGTCGCGCGTGATCGGCGGCGCGCGAATCGATTACGCGGCTGCGCGCGACAAGCGCGCGATGATCAGCGGCATGATGATGAGCATGCGCAACCCGACGTTCGACGATCTGCGCTCGCGCGTGCTGCCGAGCGGCTTCGTGCGCTACGAGCGCGATCTCGCGTCGCTGCCCGTCACGTGGTACGCGGGAATCGGTCACACGGAACGCTTTCCTGATTATTGGGAACTGTTCTCGGCGAAGCGCGGGCCAGCCGGATCGGTCAACGCGTTCTCGGCGATCGAGCCCGAGAAGACGACGCAGCTCGACGTCGGCGCGCAGTACAAGAGCGACAAGCTGGACGCGTGGGTGTCCGCGTATGCGGGCTACGTGCAGGATTTCATCCTGTTCGACTACGCGACGGGCCCGATGGGGCAGACGACCCAGGCGACGAACGTCAACGCGCAGATCATGGGCGGCGAAGTCGGCGCTTCGTGGCGACCGCTCGCGCCGTGGCGCTTCGATGCGTCGCTCGCGTATGCGTGGGGACGCAACGTGCAAAGCGGCGCGCCGCTGCCGCAGATGCCGCCGCTCGAAGCGCGCTTGGGCGTCGAATACTCGCGCGGGCCGTGGTCGGCGGGCGGGTTGTGGCGAGTCGTTGCGCCGCAACATCGCTATGCCCTGAACGAGGGCAACGTCGTCGGCAAGGACTTCGGCCCGAGCGCCGGTTTCGGCGTGCTGTCGCTGCACGCGCAGTACAACGTGAGCAAGGCGGTGCAGATCTCCGTCGGCATCGACAACGTGCTCGACAAGGCTTATGCGGAGCACCTGAACCTCGCGGGCAACGCCGGCTTCGGCTACCCGGCGAACATGCCCGTCACGGAGCCCGGCCGCACCGCCTGGGTCCGCTTGAGCACCAAGCTCTAAGCTTTCGCCGGTCCCTTCCTTTCCCCCGCATCGCGGTGCAGCATCCGCGATGCGGGCGGTCTACCCGCTTCGCATCGCCGCTAGCGTCAATCGATTAGAGAGCCGCGTCTAACCGACGGAAAATTTTCGTTAGGCATGCTTCACTCCGTTAGCCGACGCAGGGGGGGCGTTCGTTTAAATCGTCAAAGATCGTCATCGAGCCCTAGGCAGCATCGTTGGGCCGTGCAACTGTGTCGGCGTGCGGGCTGCGTCTTCGCGCGGTGCGAAACGTAGTCATGCGAACAGAAGCGATATCCCCATCCGATACGATTCAAACAACAGGAGACGTACATGGCCAGATCGATGCGATCCAAAGCAGTAGCGGCAGCCGTTGCATTCGCGATGAGCGCGGCGCCCGCCGCGAGCATCGGAATCTTCCTCTCGCTTGCAGGCATGCAATCCGCCGCGGCGGCGACGACAGCCGTGGACACCTACGCGGCGACCAAATACCCGATCATCCTCGTGCACGGCCTGACCGGCACCGACAAATACGCGAACGTTCTCGAATATTGGTACGGCATCCAGGAAGATCTGCAGGCGCACGGCGCGACCGTCTACGTCGCGAACCTGTCCGGCTTCCAGAGCGACGACGGGCCGAACGGCCGCGGCGAGCAACTGCTCGCGTACGTGCAGCAGGTGCTCGCCGCGACGGGCGCGTCGAAGGTGAACCTGATCGGCCACAGCCAGGGCGGGCTCACCTCGCGCTACGTTGCTGCGGTCGCGCCGCAGCTCGTCGCGTCGGTGACGACGATCGGCACGCCGCATCGAGGCTCGGAGTTCGCCGACTTCGTGCAGACCGTGCTGGCTTACGATCCGACGGGCCTGTCGTCGTCGGTGATCGCCGCGTTCGTCAATGTGTTCGGCATCCTGACGAGCAGCAACAACAACACGAACCAGAACGCGCTCGCCGCGCTGAAGACGCTCACGACGGCGCAGACCGCAACCTACAACCAGAACTATCCGAGCGCGGGGCTCGGCGCGCCGGGCTCGTGCCAGACGGGCGCGCCGACCGAGACGGTCGGCGGCAACACGCATCTGCTGTATTCGTGGGGCGGCACGGCGATTCAGCCGACGGTGTCGATTCTCGGCGTGACGGGCGCGACCGATACGAGCACGATTCCGGTCGTCGATCCGGCGAATGCGCTCGATCCGTCGACGCTCGCGATGCTCGGCTCCGGCACGGTGATGATCAATCGCGGTTCCGGCGCGAACGACGGACTCGTGTCGCGTTGCAGCTCGCTGTACGGCCAGGTGCTCAGCACGAGCTACAAGTGGAATCACCTCGACGAGATCAATCAGCTGCTCGGCGTGCGCGGCGCGTATGCGGAAGACCCGGTTGCGGTGATCCGCACGCATGCGAACCGGCTGAAGACGCAGGGTGTGTGATCGATGAAGGGTGAAGGCGGCATCGCGCGACGCGTCGCGCTCTATGGGGCGGCCGGCGTCGTTGCGGCCGGCGCGGTTTGGTACGTCGTCGGCGCGCCGGCGAAGCACGATGCCGGCGCGGCCGGCGTCGCGCCCGCCGCCGCCGCATCGGCGCCCGCCGTCGCGGCGGCGGGCGCCGATGCGGGTTCCGGCGCGAACGCGCTGCCGAAGTCGCTGGCGGGCTCGTCCGCGCCGCATTTGCCGCTCGATGCGCAAGGCCATCTCGCAAAAGTGCGCGCGGTGCGCGACTTCTTCGATTACTGCCTGAGCGCGCAGAACGAGCTGAGCCCGCAGGCGCTCGATGCGCTCGTCTCGCGCGAGATCGCCGCGCAGCTCGACGGCACGGTCGCGCAGGGCGAGGCGCTCGACGTGTGGAAACGCTATCGCGCATATCTCGCCGAGCTCGCGAAGCTGCCGGACGGCGGCGCGCCCGGCAACAAGTTCGATCTCGCGACGATGCAGCTCGCGCTCGATCAGCGCGCGTCGATCGCGAGCCGCACGCTCGGCGACTGGAGCGCGCCGTTCTTCGGCGCCGAGCAGCAGCGGCAGCGCTACGATCTCGCGCGGTTGAGGATCATGCAGGACGCGTCGCTGACGGATGCGCAGAAGGCCGCGCGCCTCGCGGCGCTCGAGCAGCAGTTGCCGCTCGATCAACGCACCGAGCTCGCGCGTGAAAAGCAGCAGAAGGATGCGATCGCGCAGATCGCGCAACTGCAGAAGTCGGGGGCGTCGCCCGACGAAATGCGCGCGCAGCTCGCGCAATCGCTCGGCGCGCAAGCCGCGGATCGCGTCGCGAAGATGCAGCAGGCGAATGACGCGTGGCGTGCGAAGTACGACGAGTATGCGGCGCAGCGCGCGCAGATCGATGCGCAGAATCTGGCGCCGCAGGATCGCGACGCGCAGGTCGCGCAGCTGCGGCAGCGCTATTTCACGGAGCCGGGCGAGGCGCTGCGCGCGGCGTCGCTCGATCGCGGCGGCGCGGCGACGCAGACGCAATAGCGCGTCGGGCATGCGCGCATGCGGCATGCGCGCGTGCGTGTGCGCATCCCTCGTTCGAGAGCGGGGCGCGCGCGTGCCCGGTTATGCCGCGTCTGCCGCGCATCACGCGTATCACGCACATCACGCACATCACGCACATCACGCACATCACGCACATCACGCACATCACGCACATCACGCGACACGCCGCTTCCCGCTTCGATCCAGATGCACTTCGATTGTTTGCGCGAGCGTATCGAACGCAGGCGCGATACGCTCGTTCGGCACGCACGCATAGCCGAGCAGCAAGCCCTCGCGCGCCGTCTGCGCATGGTTGTAATACGTGGTGAGCGGACGCACGATCACGCCCGCGTCGAACGCGGTTTGCGTGATCGCACGATCGTCGCAGCCGTTCGGCAGTCCGATCACGAGGTGCAGGCCCGCTTCGTCGCCCATTACCGGCAGCGCGTCGCCGAAGCGCGCGCGGATCGCATCGATCAGCAACTGCCGGCGCTCGCCGTACAGCGCGCGCATCCGGCGCACGTGCGACGTCAGATAGCCGTCCATGATGAACTCGGCGAGCACCGCCTGTTGCATCAGCTGTCCTTCGCGATACAGCTCGGACAGCCCCGTCCTGAACGTTTCGACGAGATGCTCGGGCACCACCATGTAGCCGAGCCGCAGGCTCGGGAACAGCATCTTGCCGAGGCTGCCGACGTAGATCACGCGGCCCGCGTCGTCGAGCCCCTGCAGCGACGCGAGCGGCCGGCTGCCGTAGCGGAACTCGCTGTCGTAATCGTCCTCGATGATCCAGCATTGATGCTGCCGTGCATATTCGAGCAGCATCCGCCGCCGTGCGAGGCTCATCACCATGCCGAGCGGATATTGATGCGACGGCGTGACGAGCGCGAGCCGCGGCGGATGCTTCAGATCCTGCGCGCGCGGCGCGAGCCCTTCGTGATCGACGGGCACGGGCGCGAGCACGAGGCCCGCCGCTTGCAGCACGCTGCGCACGCCCCAGTAGCATGGCTCCTCGACCCACGCGCGATCGCCGACGTCCGCGAGGAGCCGCACCGACAGGTCGATCGACTGATGAATTCCGGTCGTGATGATGATCTGGTCGGGCGAGCATTTGACTGAGCGCGCGACGCGCAGATAGTCCGACAGCGCCCGGCGCAGCGGCCGGTAGCCGCCGCCCGGCGCGTAGGTGAGCAGCTCGGGATTCGCTTCCTTCCACAGCCGCGCCTGCAAGCGGCTCCACGTGCGCGCCGGAAACTCCGACACGTCAGGCACGCCCGGCATGAACGCCCCCCACTGGCGGCGCGACACGCCCGCGTGCTCGATGAGCTGCGCGCCGCGCGTCGACAGCGCGCCGTGCGCGCGCTGCCGCGCGGCGAGCGACTCGTCCGACGCGTGCGTGTGCGCGCCGGCTTGTGCGCGCATCGCCGCGGCGTCGGGGCGCGTATCGGCGACGTAGGTGCCGCTGCCCGTCGTCGTCAGCACGTAGCCTTCGGTCGTCAACTGGTCGTACACGTGCAGCACGGTATTGCGCGCGATCGCGAGATCGGTCGCGAGCGTGCGCGAGCTCGGCAGCTTGGTGCCGGGCGTGAGCTCCCCCGACAGGATCGCCTGCTGCATCAAGCGCAGCAGTTGCCGGTACATCGGCTCGGCCGAGTGCCGCTCGAGCCGCGCGGCGAGCCAGTCGGAGAGGATCACGGTGTCCAAAGTGGTTCTACCGAAAATATTGAAATGGTTCCCTATTGTAGGACCGTGTGCGCCGTATAGTGAATCGCATCTCGAAATATCGAGCCAGGACGAAAAGGGGACGGGACGATGAAGACCGATGATGCGATCGTCAGCTTTCGCGGCGTGCGCAAGACCTACGACGGCGAAACGCTCGTCGTCAAATCGCTCGATCTGGACATCCGGCGCGGCGAATTCCTGACGCTGCTCGGGCCGTCCGGCTCGGGCAAGACCACGTGCCTGATGATGCTCGCGGGTTTCGAATTCCCGACGGGCGGCGAGATTCGCCTCGACGGCGAGCTGCTGAACCACGTGCCGCCGCATAAGCGCCACATCGGCATGGTGTTCCAGAATTACGCGCTCTTTCCTCATCTGACCGTCGCGCAGAACGTCGACTATCCGCTGAGCGTGCGCCGGATGCCCGCCGCCGAGCGCAAGACGCGCGTCGCCGCCGCGCTCGAGATGGTGCGGATGGAGCGCTTCGCGAAGCGCTATCCGGCGCAGCTGTCGGGCGGCCAGCAGCAGCGGATCGCGCTCGCGCGCGCGCTCGTGTTCGAGCCGAAGCTCGTGCTGATGGACGAACCGCTCGGCGCGCTCGACAAGCAACTGCGCGAACACATGCAGTACGAACTGAAGGCGCTGCACGAAAAGCTCGGGCTGACCTTCGTCTACGTGACGCACGATCAGGGCGAGGCGCTGACGATGTCCGATCGCGTCGCGGTGTTCGACAAGGGCGTCGTGCAGCAGCTCGACACCGTCGATCGGCTCTATGAATCGCCGTGCAACGAATTCGTCGCGAATTTCATCGGCGACAGTAACCGGCTGCGCGGCACCGTCGCGAGCGTGAACGGCGAGTTCTGCGAATTCCGGCTCGACGACGGCACGCGTCTCGTCGGCCTGAACGCAGGCAGCGCGCAAGCGGGCGCGGCGGGCGTCGCGTGCATCCGCCCCGAGCGGATGAGCGTCGCGCCGGGCGACGGCCGCGCGGCGCACGGTGCGGCGAACGGTGCGGCAAACGCGCTGTCCGGCGAAGCGCGCAGTCTCATCTACTTCGGCGACCACGTGCGGATGCGCTGCGCGCTGCCGGGGCAGGACGAATGCTTCGTCAAGGTGCCGCTCGGCACGGGTGCGCTCGACGCGTTCACGCCGGGCGCGCCGATCTCGCTCGAGTTCCGGCCCGAGCATCTGCGGGTTTTCGCATGATCGCGAGGCCGCGCGCCACGCATCGCGTTTCGCACAACAACCACGCTTCATCACCTGTCACGAGAGGAAACATCATGGACCACACGTTCTCCACGCCGCGCCGCGCGGTCGCGCTGCTGTCGCTCGCCGCGTTCTGCACGGCGGCGGGCGCGGCCGAGCTGACCGTCGTCAACTTCGGCGGCGCGAACGGCGACGCGCAGAAGGCCGCGTTCAACCAGCCGTTCGAGAGGGCGACCGGCAACAAGGTCACGGCCGTCGAGTACAACGGCGAGCAGGCGAAGGTGAAGGCGATGGTCGAGGCGAAGCACGTGAACTGGGACGTCGTCGAGGTCGAATCGGGCGATCTGAATCGCGGCTGCGACGAAGGGCTGTACGAGAAGCTCGACTGGACGAAGATCGCAAAGCAGTCCGATCTGATTCCCGAATCGCCGCAAACGTGCGGCGTCGGTTTCTTCGTCTGGTCGACGGCGCTTGCGTACAACGCGGACAAGCTGAAGAGCGCGCCCGCCGGCTGGGCCGATTTCTGGGACGTGAAGAAATTCCCGGGCAAGCGCGGGATGCGCAAGGGCGCGCGCTACAACCTCGAGTTCGCGCTGATGGCGGACGGCGTCGCGCCGAAGGACGTCTACAAGGCGCTCGCGACGAAGGCGGGCCAGGACCGCGCGTTCAAGAAGCTCGACGAGCTGAAGCCGAACATCCAGTGGTGGGAGGCGGGCGCGCAGCCGCCGCAGTTTCTCGTCGCGGGCGATGTGGTGATGTCGACCGCGTACAACGGCCGGATCGGCGCCGCGCAAAAGGAAGGGAAGAACCTCAAGGTCGTCTGGAGCGGCAGCATCTACGATCTGGACTACTGGGCGATTCCCAAAGGCTCGCCGAACAAGGCGCTCGCCGAGCAGTACATCGCGTACACGCTCTCGCCTAAGCCGCAGCAGGCCTATGCGCAGCACATCTCGTACGGCCCCGCGAACGTCGCCGCGATCAAGGCGCTCGACGCGAAGACGCTTGCGAACCTGCCGAATTCGCCGGCGAACGGCAAGAACGCGGTACTGCAGAACATCACGTTCTGGACCGATCACGGCGACGAGCTCGAGCAGCGCTTTGCCGCGTGGGCGTCGAAGTGACGGCCGCATGAGCCGATGAAGCCACCGGCCGCGCGCGCCGCGATCATGGTGCGGCGCGCGCGGCGTTCCTTCGAACGGCGTTTCGGCCGGAGACAACCGTTGAATACGATGACGATCGCTACGCAGTCGGCGCCGCCGGCTCAATCGCTCAAGCGTGAACTGAAAGCGGCCGAGGCCAGGAAGCGCGCGACGGCGCTCTTGCTCGTCGCGCCGCTCGCGATATTCCTGCTGCTCGTGTTCGTGGTGCCGATCGGCGCGCTGCTCACGCGCGCCGTGCAGAATCCCGAGATCGCAACCGCGCTGCCGCACACGGTGGCCGCGCTGTCGAGCTGGGACCGCAAGGCGCCGCCTGCCGATGCCGCGTACGCGGCGCTTGCCGCCGACCTCACGCGGATCGCCGACGGCGAGGCGATGGGCGCGCTCGCGCGACGCCTGAACACCGAGATTCCCGGCTATCGGTCGCTCGTCGCGAAGACCGCGCGCGCGATGCCGTTGACGCGTGACGCAAACGCGCCGCTCGCGCCGGCCCAGGTACGCGCGAAGCTGATCGAGCTCGACGAGCGCTGGGGCGATCCGGCGTACTGGCAGGCGATCGCGAAGAACGGCAGCCGCTATTCGCCGTTCTATCTGCTCGCGGCGCTCGACCACCGGCAGGACGGCTTCGGCAGCGTCGTGCCCGCCGATCCCGATCAAGCGATCTATCTCGCGATCTTCGGCCGCACGCTGCTGATCGGCTTCGCGGTCACGCTGTTCGCGCTCGCGCTCGGTTATCCGCTCGCATACTGGATCTCGACGTTGCCCGAGCGCCGCGCGAATCTCGCGATGATTCTCGTGCTGATTCCGTTCTGGACGTCGGTGCTCGTGCGCGTGGCCGCGTGGATCGTGCTGCTGCAAAGCGAGGGGCTCGTCAATCGCGCGCTGATCGACGTCGGGCTGATCTCGCAGCCGCTCGCGCTGCTGTTCAATCGCGTCGGGGTGTACATCTCGATGACGCACATCTTGCTGCCGTTCATGATCCTGCCGCTCTACAGCGTGATGAAGTCGATTCCGCCGAGCTATCAGCGCGCGGCCGTGTCGCTCGGCAGCCATCCGTTCGCCGCGTTCTGGCGCGTGTACGTGCCACAGACCTATCCGGGCGTGGGCGCGGGCGCGCTGCTCGTGTTCATCCTCGCGATCGGCTATTACATCACGCCCGCGTTGCTTGGCGGTCCGAATGATCAGATGGTCAGCTACTACGTCGCGTACTTCACGAACGTGACGATCAACTGGGGGATGGCGTGCGCGCTCGGCGGCCTGTTGCTCGCCGCGACGCTCGTGCTTTACGCGGTGTACGGCCGCTTCACGCGTTCGCAACCGAGCCTCGGTTGAGCGAAGACGGGTGAACAGGGAAACGAACATGAAACTGCTTGCGAAGCCGCTCTTTGCGCCGCACATGTCGGTGGTCGAGCGCGCGTGGTATTTCGCGCTGCGCGGCCTCGTCGTGCTGACGCTGCTGTATCTGATCCTGCCCGTGCTCGCGATCGTGCCGCTGTCGTTCTCGTCGAGCACGTTCCTCGTCTATCCGATGCCGGGCTTCTCGATGCGCTGGTACGAGAACCTGCTCGCGTCCGACGAGTGGCGGATGGCCGCGAAGAACAGCTTCATCGTCGCGCCGGCGGCGACGCTCGTCGCCACCGTGCTCGGCACGCTCGCCGCGATCGGCCTCACGAAGGCGGACTTTCGCGGCAAGGGCCTGCTGATGGCGGTGCTGCTGTCGCCGATGATCGTGCCCGTCGTCGTGGTGGGCGTCGGCATGTATCTGTTCTTCGCGCCGCTCGGCCTCGCGAACACGTACACGGGGCTCATCTGCGCGCATGCGGCGCTCGGCGTGCCGTTCGTCGTGACGACCGTCGCGGCGACGCTGCAGGGATTCAACCAGAATCTCGTGCGTGCGAGCCTGTCGCTCGGCGCGAATCCGCTGACGACGTTCTTTCGCGTGACGCTGCCCGTGATCGCGCCGGGCGTGATGTCGGGCGCGCTGTTCGCGTTCGCGACGTCGTTCGACGAAGTGGTCGTCACGCTGTTCCTCGCGGGCGCCGACCAGACGACGCTGCCGCGCCAGATGTTCACCGGCATTCGCGAGAACATCAGCCCGACGATCGCCGCGCTCGCGACGATCCTCATCGTGTTCTCGACCTGTCTGCTGCTTGCGCTCGAATGGCTGCGCGGGCGCAATGCGAAGCGCGCGGTGAGTTGAGGCCGTGGTATTCGGAAGCAGGCGCGGCGCGCCTCCGGTCGCGCCGCGCTTGTCGCTTGTCGCCTGCCGCCTGCCGTCAATCGAGCGCCGCGCGGTTGCGCGCCGCGCTCGCCCACGAACGCCGGTTCAATTGAAGCCGCCCGAGCGGATCAGTTGGTTCAGGTTCGAGATGTCGATGCTGCCCCAGCCGGTCGGGTAGTCCCAGCCCTTCGACGCGTTGTAGCCGTAGCCCTGATAGCCGTTGTTGCCGGACGTGATGTCGTAGCGCACGAGCGACGCGTGCGTCGGGATCGAGTGATAGAAGCGCGCGGCCGGGAAGCCGAGGTTCGCGCCGTTCGCCGACAGGATTCGCGCCCAGAAGCCGCTGAAGATCGGCGCGGACAGGCTCGTGCCGCCGATCTGCTGCAACTGGCCGTAGTTGTAGATGTAGGCGCCGGTGCTTTGCGCGGCGTCGAACGACACGTCGGGCAGTTTGCGGTGGCTGCCCGACTGCCACGACGGATTCGGCAGGATCGTGCTGATGCCGCCGCCCGTCGCCCACAGCTTGCCGTTGCCGTCGAGCCCTTCGTTCCACACGGTCTCGTTCGAGAACGCGCCCGACGACGACGTGTAGAGCGTCGTGCCGCCGATCGCGAGCACGTGCGGCGACGACGCGGGCCACGATACCGAGTAGTTCGAACCGTCCGGATAGCCGCGGTTGTTGCATTCGTAGACGCCTTCGTCGCCCGACGACACCGCGAACGTCTGGCCCTGCGCGGCCGCCTGCGTGAAGATCTGCTCCTCGGCGGAGAGCGTGCCGTCGGCGTTCGCGTCGGTCTCGCACCAGCCGAGCGACACGTTGATCACTTTCGCCGCATTGTCCGACACGGCCTGGTTGAACGCCTGCGTGAGGCCGGTGTTGCCCGACGCGTTGAGGTCGGCCATGTAGAAGATCAGTTGTCCGACCTGACCGCCCGCGGAGCCGACGATCGACTGGCTGTCGAGATCCCATTCGCCCTGGCCTTCCTGATCGTCGCCGTAGTTGCCGCCCGAGCCGTTGGTCTGTACGGTTTGCGTCGACACGTCCGGATAGCCGTTCGCGCTCGTGAACTGCTGCAGATCCGACAACGCTTGCGACACGCCGCCGATCGTCATGATGCCGACCGTCGCGTTCGTTGCGGTCGGCACGCCGGTCGCGTCGTAGAGCGCGGGGAATTCAGACGGATAGTGGCCCGTCGCCGTGCCGGACGCGAGCGCCTGCGGCTTCGCGATCGCGCCGATCTTCGAGAGCGGCCGCGCGCGCGCGACGTTCTGCAGGCCGAGCACGGAGCCGACGACATCGCCGAGCGCGCGCGGCACTTGCGCGCTCGACGCGTTCGCAAAGCCCGAGCGGCCCGCGTATTCGAAGTGCACGAGCGACGTGTTGAACGCTTGCTTTACCGTGCCCGCGGTGCCGCGCGCGGAGACGAGCATGCGGTTCGGCGCGACGCGAATGTCGACGAAGCCGCTCTTGCGCAGATAGTCGACGACTTGTTTCACCTGCGCGTTGGTGGGCGCGTAGTTCGACAGGAACTGCGCGCTCGTGATGAATTGCCGGTACTGCGAGCTATGCGGATCGTTGACGTTGCGCGCGACGGCCTTCAGTTGCTCGGCATTGCGCAGCTTCAGGCTGACCACGACGTGCGCCGCTTCGCCGGGCGCGACTTCGAGCGACGCGGCGTTCGCGTTGCGGGCGAGCGTCTCGATCTGCGCGTGATTCAAGAAAGCTTGGGTGTGCGTATCGACCCAATCCGTCGCGCCGTATGCGACGCCGGCGGCGAACGCGAGCGGCCACACGCAGGCAAGGCGCCTGCACAGCGGGGAGAGGGTGAGTGCAAAATCGGCGGTCCTGTTCATCGAGTGTGTCCTTTTGAGAGAGTGCGACGTTGTCAAGCTCTGTCCCTTGTGGGGACGAGAGCGCGCTAAGCGTATGCGAGCACTCCGCTGTCCGGTAACTGACAGTTCGAATAGCTGTCACTGTTGACAGAGAAAAAATGACACGCCCGTTCACTATCTGAGTGATGAACGGATGATGAAAGGAAAAAGGACGGCGAATGAAATTTATTAGGATGATGAATGAAAGAGTGTGACGCGTGCGCGCGACATCTCTGATTTTCGACGGGTTCTTCTAGTAGTTTGCGTCGTGGCGACGGGCGGGGCCGACAGCACGGCGTCGATAAACGCCGTTGCCGATGCGCGCCTGCGCGCCGCCGTGGCTCACGGACGAAGCAGGTCGAAACCGGCGAACACGACGATGCCGCTCATCGCGATCATCGGCACCGAGTGCCGTCCCAGGTAGAGCATCGCGGCCGCTGACCAGCTCGCGATGAAGAACGCACCGATTCGCTTCATGACGGATTCGCGGCAACGGCCGCGTCGACAAATGGCGCGGAACCTGCCTCCGCGCGTGGCTCGATACATGGGCGCGAGTGACTGGATGCATTGCGCGCCGAAGCGCTCATTATAGGGTTTTCCCTTGGTCTGATGTTTGACGCATCGACGCAGGCGCGCCGACGCCAACGCATGCGCTCGCCGTGAGGACTTTTTAACGAAGCGCATCGTTAGGAAGACTTTCGATATCCGTGCGCGCGGGACGCATGCCGACGCCCGCATGCCGCGCGTGAGCGGTACGTCCATTACGTGAAGAGGGCGCGGGCGGCGCGGGCGCGATCGGCGGCGCACCGCGCCGATCGCGCCTACCAATTCTGGCAGTTGGGTATTCGCTTTGCCGCCGTCTAGATTGATCTGGAATGCGTCGAACGGCGATGTTTCGGCATTCGAACGAACGATCGGGGAAAGGCCGGACGGCCTTCGACGAAGCATCGCATCCGTGCGGCCGCCGGCGATTTCGCGACGCGCTGCGCGAGTGCGCTCAACCGCGTCGGCGAGACCCCACCGAACCGGAAGCAGAAGGAGAAGACAAAAGCCGGAACGCCGACGAAACGGGGCCGCACGCATCGACGATATCTGCCTCGCATGGGACGCTCGTCGCGGACGAAGCCGCATGCACGCCTGGCTTGATCGATTCGACGCGCAATGACTCGGCGCGAATGCTTCGCCGTCGAAGAAGGTCGTGCGCGGCACCCGTCTTCGACGAGACAAGCGCCGCTGGCGGAAATCGCACGACCCGAATCACGACGACGCACGTATGCGGTCGTGCCACACGAAAAATACATGACGGGGATCTTCAGATGTTCCGCGCATCCAGCATCGGCTTCGTTCGGGCACGCTCGTCGCGCGCCGCCTGGCACGCGTTGGCGGGCTGGGCCGCTTGCGTGCTGCCCGTCGCCGTGTCGCACGCGCCGGTGTTCTCGCCATGGAACGCCGTGGCCGCGATCGCGTTCGCCGGCGTCGGGGCGATGCGCGCTTGCCCCGACGCGCGCGCCGACGTGTCGCACGACGCAATGCCCGATGTGCCGGGCGACGTGTTGCCCGACGTGTCGCCCGACGTGTCGCCGATAGCGGGCGCGATCGCGTTGAGCGGCGCACTGCTGGCGGATTTCGCGTCGACCTATCCGGAAGCGGTGCTCGCGTTGTGCAGCGGCGCGTCTTTCGTCGAGGGCTGGGCGCTGCACGTTCGCCTGTTCCCGTTCACGACTGCGGCGATGCTCGGGTTGAGCATCCTGTGCGGCGCGCGCGGCGAGCGAAAGCGGCGAGTCCGCTTGCCGAGGCGGATCGTCGACGTCGTCGTCGCGCTCGGCACGATGATGTTCGCGATGAACCTGTCGGCGATGCTGCTGAAGACATGGGCCGATCTGGCAGGCTGGCCGTGGGGCGCGCACGGGCTCGTCTGCTCGATGCTGGTCGGCATGATGTTCCATCACGCGGCGACGCGGGCGATGGTCGATGCGATGAAGACAACGAGGGCAAGCCATGCGATCAACTGATCTCTATCGAATCGGCATCGTCGTCTATGACGGCGTGGATCTGCTCGACGTCGCGGTGCCGCACGAACTGTTCGACTGGATGGCGCGGATCGAGCCCGACGTGAACCCCGACGCGCCGCGTCGCGAAACGCACCTGATCTCGCTCGACGGGCCGTCCATCACGACGCGCGACCGTGTGACGCTCGGCGGCGATCTGCCGAGCTTTCGCGATTGCGAGCACATCGATCTGCTCTGGGTGCCGGGGGGCGAGCCCGCCGAGTTGCAGCGCCTGATGCTCGATTCGGCGCGCATGGATTTCCTGGCGCGGCAGGCGGCGTTGGCGGACTATGCGGCTTCGGTGTGCGAGGGCGCGCTGCTCGCCGCCGCGGCCGGTTATCTGGACGGCTACAAGGCGACCACGCATTGGGCGTTTCGCTCCTGCCTCGCGCTGTTTCCGCGCATCGACGTGGTGCCGGGCTATCCGCGCTACGTCGTCGATCGCACGCGCATCACGGGCGGCGGCATATCGTCGGGGCTCGATGAAGCGCTGCAAATCATCGCGCTGCTGTCCGGCGAGCTCGTCGCCCGCAAGGTCCAGCTCAGCATCCAGTACAACCCCATTCCCCCATTTTCCGATGGCGATCCTTCAGTCGCTCGCCCGCCCGTGCTCGCGCCGGGCGAGGGCGGCACGTGCGCGTTTCCCGGCATGGCGCAGACCATCGCCCGGGTGCTCGCCGAACGGCTCGGTCATCGGTGAATCCCGCGGCACGCCGAGGGCCCGCAACGCTACACGACAGAAGGAGTGGACATGTCCAACGTGAATGGATTGAGGGTGCGCCGGTCGGTGCGCGATCTTCAGAAGCTGTACGACAAGGGCGAGAAGAAGCCGCTCGAGGATCTCGTGCGCGCGTGGGCCGGCATCCAGGCGTTGCCGGCGTCGGATTTGAAATCGTTCTTCTCGCTCGGCGGCTATCACGGCGAGCCGTTCCAGTATCGGAAGCCGGTCGACGATCTGCCGCCCGAGGACATCTATCCGTACTGGGGCGGCTATTGCAATCACGGCAACGTGCTGTTCCCGACCTGGCACCGGGTGTACGTCTACAAGCTCGAGGAAGCGCTGCAGAGCATCGTGCCGGGCGTGTCGATGCCGTTCTGGGACGAAACGGACAAGTACACGCTCGAGCACGGCATCCCGTCGATCCTGACTCAGGAGACGTTCGAGCTGGACGGCAAGAAGATCGACAATCCGCTGCGCTCGTTCGTGTTGCCCGAAGCGCTGTCGGATCGCCTGCCGGGCGACGGCAACATCTACGAGAAGCCGAAGGGGTACGTCACGGTGCGCTATCCGCTGTCCGGCCTTGTCGGAACGCCGGAGGCGCTCGAGCAGACGAAGATCCACAACGCGAAATTCCCGTCGCCGGAGCAGAACGCCGAACTGCTCAACAGCAACGTGAAGGCGTGGCTGAAGGGCAACTCGCCGACGCCGGACGATCCCAATCCGACTCGCGACGGCGTCTATGCAGAATACATCCGCTGCCTGTCCGCGCCGAATTACACGGTGTTTTCCAACACGACTTCGGCGTCCGTGTGGAACAGCTCGAACCCGGGCCTCGTCACGCCCGTCGAATCGCCGCACAACGACATCCATCTGGCCGTCGGCGGCTTCGATTTCGGCGGTGGGCCCGGCGACGAAGTCGGGCAGATTGCCGGCGCGAACGGCGACATGGGAGAGAACAACACGGCCGGCATGGACCCGATCTTCTTCTTCCATCACTGCAATGTCGATCGCATGTTCTGGGTCTGGCAGAAGCAGACGGGCCACACCGACCATCTCGACATCATCCGCAACTACCCGGGCACGAACGCGAGCGATTCGCAGGGCCCGACGCCCGGCTTCGCCCCCGGCGAGTCGCTCAACCTCCAGACGCCGCTCAATCCGTTCAAGAAGCCCGACGGCGGAATCTACACGTCCGAGGACTGCGTCAACATCGAGCACCAGCTCGGATTCACGTACGGCCCGGGCTCGCTCGACGACGTCACGTCCGAGCTGAAGCAGACGATGCTGGCCGCGCCGAGTGGAAACAGCACGAAGAAGCTGACGGTGACGGGCATCGATCGCGCGCAATTCCAGGGTTCGTTCGTGATGAAGGTGTACGCGACGGTGGCCGATCCGAACGGCAAGACGCGCGAGTATTACGTCGGCCACCAGGCGATCCTGAGCCGCTGGAACGTCGTGCATTGCGCGAACTGCCTGACGCATCTGGACGTCGTCGCGCACTTCCCGCTGAGCATGATTCCGGCCGACGACGTGCCGAAAGCGGTGTTCCGGGTGGAAATCATCCATCGCGGCGGCGGCGTGCCGAGTGCGGCGAAGGCGGCCATCGATACGGTGTCCTCGTTGCAGCCGCGGTTCGAGGTGAGCGACTGAAGGCGGCCGAGTGCGGCCGAACGACGGCGGCGATGTCGCTCGCATCTTCGCCGGCGATTCTTTTACGTATGCACCCGGGCTCGGCCCAACAGCCGAGCCGGGCGCGACCAAGGAGGGCGAACATGAGCTACGACCCGGAAATCGGCAGCCTGGCGGGCATCTGGACGTACCGCAGCTTGATCAACAATCCCGACTTGTCGACGGATTTCGACAAGCTGGAGTTCGGCCGCGCGAACATCCAGATCGACAAGGCGCCGATGGGCGTCTTCAAGGGGCGCATCTACGGCGACGGCTGGGAGCTGACGCTGAGCGGCTACATCGACTACGGCGCGCCCAATACCGTGAGGTTCCAGGGGCGCGGCAAAGTGGGCGGCGAGGAGTGGATCTACGACTATGTCGGCTACCTGAGCCCGGCTTGGCCGAACGGCGTCAAGCAGCGGCCCGCGCTCGCCGGCTCGATCGTGCGCACCGCGCCGCATTCGAATGGAGCGGGCGGCGTGGCGCCCGCGGGCGTCGTGTGCTCGTGGTACGCGGTGCTCGACAAGCCGGCGAGCTGACGGCCGAATCGACCGATTCTCGCCTGTCAACGGCGGCGGGCTCGGCCGGGCCAGGCGCCGGCCTCGCACGCGTCGGCATGTCGGCGCGTCGCGGGGCCGTTCAACGCTCATCACTTTCTCCCGCCCGTGCGCGGCGCAAACGTGCGCGGGCGCGATGCCGTCGCAGAGTCCCTGCGGATCGTCGAAGCCGGCCGTCGATCGCTGCGTCGATGCGCTCGGGCATCGGCGTATGCTTCTTAGGCGGATGCCACGACGCCCGTGCGCGGCACGGCGCGACACGGCGGCTCCTCTCTTGCCGCGGCGCGCGTATTGAACGATCCGGTTCGTCTTCCCGCCGTCATCGGATGGGGAATCGACGTGGCCGGTTGCCGCCGCCTCGGCCACGCGCCGACGTCGTTGGAACGAATGACCGAGGCGGGGCGGCGCCTCGATGCGCGGCGCCCGCCTGCGCGAAACGCCCGCCGCCGCGGCAAAGGACGCGATGACCTGGCTCGCCGATACCGTACTCGTCGTGCATGCGCTGATCGTGCTGTTCATCGTCGGCGGGCTCGTCGCGATCTGGGCGGGCGCCGCGCTCGGCTGGCGATGGGTGCGCGACCGGACGTTCCGGCTCGTGCATCTGCTCGCGATCGGCGTGGTCGCCGCGCTGGCGGCGCTCGGCGTCGATTGCCCGCTGACCGTGCTCGAAGATCGGCTCCGCGCCGGCGCGCCGAGCGCGCAGGGCTTCGTGCAGCGCTGGGTCGGACGGCTGCTGTACTACGACTTGCCGGCGTGGGTGTTCACCGTCGCATACGTGCTGTTCGCGCTGATCGTGTGGCTCGCGTGGCGCCGGATTCCCGCGCGCAGGAACCGATAGTTGCCGCAACGGCAGCACCCGTTCGACCCGTTGCATGCGCGGCCGACCGGCGATCGCAGAACAGATCGCAGACCGGATCGTCGACGGCATCGATGCTCGTCTTCGTTGAGCGAGCGGCGCCGATGCCGAATATCGGCAAAACGCGCCTGTGAGCTTTCGTAGTTGGACGCAGCCGCCGGCGGTTCGTACCTCGATGGATGCGGCATGCGAATGTTTCGTCATACGTAGGATGCGATTCGATCGTCGACACGCATGTTCGCGTTGACTGGCTACCCATGACTACTTGGAGGCGCCATGTCACGTGTGACCGATGTGCTCGTCGCAGTCGATCCGGAAACCATCCTGCAGAATCATCCGAATGCGATGAATTCGGCGAATCCGTTGCTAAGCGATCCGAAGTACATCTACATGATCACCAACAACGATAACGCGATCTCGGGGCAGGCCGGCGGCGAGCTGAATCTGAAGGCGGAGGTCGGCGACCTGATCCGGTGGCGCGAGCAGAGCATCTCGCTCGGCTTCGAAAAGCCGGTGATCTTCTACAAGTTCGTCGCCGACCAGGGCAGCGATCTGATCACGACGCCGACGCCGCGCATGGCGGAGACGTCGCTGCCGGTGCCGAACACGTCGGACCCGACGAAACCGAAATGCCAGACGGTGCGGAACTACTTCTGGTCGTCCGAAGTGCTGAAGCGCGGGAGCGTGACGTATCACTTCCAGTTCATGATTCTCGACCGCCGGTGCCAGATTTGCGGTTGCCATCAGTGGGACCCGTCCATCACGATCAAGTACTGACGTCGACGCGTTCTTGCTCGCGAGGGCGGGAATCCGATTCCGCCGGTCGCCGTCGCCGTCGCGCTGCGTGGTGCGATCGCGCATGACAGCAAATATCTCTACGTGATTCGCGGCGGCGCCGAGCCGGCGCTCGGCCGCGACGACGGGCGGATTGTCGCGCCGCTCATGCCCGGCGACGCGCTTCATCTGCGCGATGGCGCGCTGTCGTATCTGGGCGAGAAGCGCGTGCTGTTCTATCGAATGACGCCCGACGATGCGGGCGTCGTCGGCCCGATCGAGCTGCTGACGCGCGACGCGACGATCGTCGTGCCGAATCCGGGTGATCCGGAGCATCCGGAAACGCGGGACGTCATCGAGCATGTCTGGCGCGTGCCGATCGTGGCTGTCGGCTCGACCGATTGCGACGTGGATTTCATGATCGCCGATCGCGCATGCACGTCGCTGGCGCACTTTACGTGGCGGGTCCGGATCGAGGCGCGCGGCGACGAGTCGTCGTAGTCGGCGCGCAAACGGATCGTGGCGCGCGGGGCGTTCGCGACGCTCGCGGGTGCCGGCGAGCGTGCGCCGGAGGTGTCGACGCGGATGCCGATGTCGATGCCTATGCGCTGCGAGGCCATGTGCCGGCCGCTCGAAGCATGCGCGGCGGCGCTTGAAAAAAAAGCCCGGCCAGGCCGGGCTTCAAATCGACCGCGCACGCATTGCTGCGTTGCGCGGCCCCTGCAAAAACAGGATGCTTACGCTGCGAGCAGCGAGCGCAGCACGAACGGCAGGATGCCGCCGTGCTTGTAGTAGTCGACTTCGATCGGCGTATCGATGCGCAGCAGCACCGGCACGCGCTTCGTTTCGCCGTTCTTGCGATGGATCACGAGCGTGACGTCCTGTTGCGGCTTGAAGTCGTCGCCGAGCCCTTCGATGTCGTACGTTTCGTCGCCGGTGATGCCGAGCGACTGGATGCTGTCCGAGCCCTTGAACTGCAGCGGCAGCACGCCCATGCCGACGAGGTTCGAACGGTGGATACGCTCGAAGCTGCGTGCGATCACGGCCTTCACGCCGAGCAACTGCGTGCCCTTCGCGGCCCAGTCGCGCGACGAGCCCGTGCCGTATTCCTCGCCCGCGAACACGACGGTCGGCGTGTCGGCGGCGACGTACTTCATCGCCGCGTCGTAGATCGACAGCTGTTCGCCGCTCGGCTGGTGGATCGTCAGGCCGCCCTCGACGCGCGAGCCGTCGGCCTTCGCCGGGATCATCAGGTTCTTGATCCGGACGTTCGCGAACGTGCCGCGCATCATCACGTCATGATTGCCGCGGCGCGAGCCGTAGCTGTTGAAGTCGGCCTTCTGCACGCCGTTCTCCTTCAGCCACTTGCCAGCCGGCGAATCTTCCTTGATCGAGCCTGCCGGGCTGATGTGGTCGGTCGTGACGGAATCGCCGAAGATGCCGAGCGCGCGCGCGCCCTTGACCGTGACGATCTCGTCGGCCGGCTCCATCGAGAATTCCGTGCCGAAGAACGGCGGCTCCGCGATGTACGTCGACTTCGGCCAGTCGTAGACCTGGCCCGATTCGCCCTCGATCTTGCTCCAGAGGTCGCCCTTCTTCGTGAGCTGCGCGTAGTTCTCCTCGAACTTCTTCGGATCGAGCGCGTACTTGAGCAGCGCGTGGACTTCCTCGCTCGTCGGCCAGATGTCGCCGAGGTAGATGTCGCGGCCGCCCTTGCCCTGGCCGACCGGCTCGGTCATCAGATCCTTCGTGATGTTGCCGGCGATCGCGTACGCGACGACGAGCGGCGGCGACGCGAGGAAGTTCGCGCGGATGTTCGGGTGGATGCGCGCTTCGAAGTTGCGGTTGCCCGACAGCACGGCCGCCGCGACGACGTCGTTCTTCGTGATCGCTTCGTTCAGCTCGGGCGTGAGGTCGCCCGCGTTGCCGATACAGGTCGTGCAGCCGTACGCGGCGACTTCGAAGCCGAGCTTCGCGAGGTAGGGCAGCAGGCCCGTCTTCGTCAGGTATTCGGTGACGATGCGCGATCCCGGCGCGAGCGACGTCTTGATGTGCGGCGCGACGGTGAGGCCCGCTTCGACGGCCTTCTTCGCGAGCAGGCCGGCGGCGAGCAGCACGCTCGGGTTCGACGTGTTGGTGCACGACGTGATCGCGGCGATCAGCACGTCGCCGTTCTTCACGGCGACGCCGTTGCTCGTCTTGTACTCGGCGGCGAGGTCGTCCGCCTTCTTCGCGAAGCCGTTTTCCGCGACGGGCTTCGAGAACAGATCGGTGAACGTCGACTTGACGTTGCCGATCTCGATGCGGTCCTGCGGACGCTTCGGGCCCGCCAGCGACGGCGCGACGCTCGCCAGATCCAGCGTCAGCGTCTTCGTGTAGTCGATCTCGCCCGCCTTCGGAATGCCGAACAGGTCCTGCGCCTTGAAGTAGTTCTCGAACGCGGCGATTTCCGCCTTCGTGCGGCCCGTGCCCTTGAAGTAGTCGATCGTCTTCTCGTCGACCGGGAAGAAGCCCATCGTCGCGCCGTATTCCGGCGCCATGTTCGCGATCGTCGCGCGGTCCGGCAGCGCGAGCGTCTTCGTGCCTTCGCCGAAGAATTCGACGAACTTGCCGACGACCTTCTCCTTGCGGAGCATTTCAGTGATCGTGAGCACGAGGTCGGTGGCCGTCACGCCTTCGCGCAGCTTGCCCTTCAGCTCGACGCCGACGACGTCGGGCGTGAGGAAGTACACCGGCTGGCCGAGCATGCCGGCTTCCGCCTCGATGCCGCCCACGCCCCAGCCGACCACGCCGATGCCGTTGATCATCGTCGTGTGGCTGTCGGTGCCGACGAGCGTGTCAGGGTAGTAGACGGCGTCGCCGTCGTCCTTCTTCTTGTGGACGCCGCGCGCGAGGTACTCGAGGTTCACCTGGTGAACGATGCCGACGCCCGGCGGCACGACCTTGAACGTGTCGAACGCCTGCATGCCCCACTTCATGAACTGGTAGCGCTCGTTGTTGCGCTGGAATTCCAGTTTCATGTTCAGGTCGAGCGCGTCCTTCTGGCGGAAGTAGTCGATCTGCACCGAGTGGTCGACGACGAGATCCACCGGCACGAGCGGCTCGATCTTCTTCGGATTCTTGCCCGCGCGCTTCGCGACGCCGCGCATGGCCGCGATGTCGGCGAGCAGCGGCACGCCCGTGAAGTCCTGCAGCACGACGCGCGACACGACGAACGGAATTTCGTCGACGCGCTTCGCGTTCGGCTTCCAGTTGGCGAGCTGCTCGATGTGCTCTTCCGTGATCTTCTTGCCGTCGTAGTTGCGCAGCACGGATTCGAGCACGATGCGGATCGAGACCGGCAGGCGCTCGATCTTCGTCTTCAGTTCCTTGCCGAGCTTCGGCAGCGAGTAGAACTTGCCTTTGCCGGAACCGCTGTCGAATTCCTTGAGTGTTTTGTGGAGATTGTGGGCCATGGTGATTTCCTGGGTTTAAGGCTAGGAAAGAACTCTGTATTTGACGGCTAGATCACATACAGATCGACGTACTCATCGACCGGCATCGCTTCGAGCTTTGCCTGGTCCAGCGACACGTCGAGAATCGCTTGTTGCTGCTTCGCCGGGAACCGGCGCGCGAGATTCGCCCTGAACTTGTCGATGAGGAGCGGAATCCCGTCGGCGCGCCGCCGCATGTGGCCGATCGGATAGTCGACCGCCACTTCGGCGAGCGTCGATCCGTCGTCGAACTCGACCGCGAGCGCGTTCGCGATCGAGCGCCTCGTCGGATCGTGGTAATCCTTCGTGAACTGCGGGTCCTCGACGCACGTGATCTTCGCGCGCAACGCGTCGATCCGCGGATCGGCCGCGACCGCGTCCTCGTAGTCGGCGGCCGTGAGGCGGCCGAACAGCAGCGGCACGGCGATCATGTACTGGATGCAGTGATCGCGATCGGCCGGGTTCGCGAGCGGTCCTTGCTTGTCGATGATGCGGATCGCCGCCGCGTGCGTGCGCACCGTGATGCGGCGGATCTCGTCCGTCGAGCGGCCGGCGGCCGCGAGCTGCGCGTGCAGCGCCATCGCGGCCTCGACGGCCGTCTGCGCGTGGAATTCGGCCGGATACGAAATCTTGAACAGCACGTTTTCCATCACGTACGTGCCGTACGGGCGCTGGAAGCGGAACGGCCTGCCGCCGAACGACACGTCGTAAAAGCCCCAGGTCTTCGCGGTGAGCGCGGACGGATAGCCCATCTCGCCCGTCTTCGCGATCAGCGCGAGGCGCACCGCGCGCGAGGTCGCGTCGCCCGCCGCCCACGACTTGCGCGAGCCGGTGTTCGGCGCGTGGCGGTAAGTGCGCAGTGCCTGGCCGTCGACGAACGCGAGCGACAGCGCGTTGATCAGCTCGTCGCGCGTGAGGCCGAGCAGGCGGCCGACGGCCGCGGTCGACGCGACCTTCACGAGCAGCACGTGGTCGAGGCCGACCTGGTTGAACGAATTCTCGAGCGCGAGGCAGCCCTGGATCTCGTGCGCGTGGATCATCGCGACGAGCACGTCCTTCATCGCGAGCGGACGCTTGCCGGCCGCGATCGCGGTGCGCGACAGCCAGTCGGCCGTCGCGAGGATGCCGCCGAGGTTGTCGGACGGGTGGCCCCATTCGGCCGCGAGCCAGGTGTCGTTGAAGTCGAGCCAGCGGATCGCCGCGCCGATGTTGAACGCGGCCTGCACCGGATCGAGCTGGAATGGCGTGCCGGGCACCTTCGCGCCGTGCGGCACGATCGTGCCCGGCACGATCGGCCCCAGCAGCTTGGTGCAGGCGGGATACGACAGCGCTTCGAGCCCGCACCCGAGCGTATCGATCAGGCAGTGGCGCGCGGTTTCGAGCGCGAGCGCACTGTCGATGCGATGGTTCAGCACGTAGTCGGCGATATCGACTAGCACTGAATCCGGCTCTGGCCGGACGTTCGGGATCGGGGCGGACATCGAAGCTCCTGTCGACCAGTGTTGGCGCTTCGGCGCCGACTCTGGTCCCATGCAAGATGGTTGCTGTCGGGATCGACCTCAGTTCGCCGGCTTCAGCTCGTTCGACTGGGTCGGCGCGACGGCGTTGCCGGCCGCCATTTCGGGCGTCTGGCACTCGTCGGCGAGGCGGCTGTCGTCCTTGTCGCTGAAGAGCATGCCCTTCGTCGGGATCACGACGAGCTTCATGCCGCTTGCCGGGTCGTAGAACACGTCCGCGCCCGTCGTCGTCTGCTGGCGCGGCAGCTTGTAATTCTTGTTGGCCCAGTGGACCGTGACGATCTGGTCGCGCTTCATGTCTCCGGCCAGGTCGTACGAAAGGCCGTCCTTGCACGACCATTTGACCGCGCCTTCCGGCATCGGATCGGTCTTCGCGGCGGCGCGCGCCTGCGCCTTCTTGCTGCGCGGGATCAGGTGACGCTTCGGCGCGGGGCGCTTCGGCGTGGCCTTCTTCGCGGTGGTGGACGAATCCTGAGCGAACGCGCTCGGCGCCGCGGCGAGCATCGTAGCGGACAGAGCGCCGATGACGGTGGCGATCAGCAGTTTCTTCATGGAGTCAGAACCTTACGTTTAATCGGTTGAAAGGGCGGACGCACAGCTCGTCCACCGGGTTGAACTGCACGCGCCCCGGAAGCGCGCAGCGGCCGCTATTTTCACCTATTTGGCCCGTCGAATTCAGTTTTTGCGCCCCGTGCACCGTTCATCGTTCGTGTTGCCCCGTCGTGCGTTCGTCTTCGCCGCGAAAGAGCGGCGCCGATGCGGCCGGCAGCGGCTGGCCGGCCGCGCGCGCGCGGCGCAGCACCGACCAGTAGTACCGGTAGCTCGCGCGGTCGTGCAGCGCGTCGCCGTGGCGCGTCGGCCCCCAGTCGGCGGCCTGCGCGGCGAGCAGGATCTCGGTCGCGCGCGCAATTTCGCCCGCGCGCGGCGCGAACGCCGCGACGATCTCGCGGATCTGCGCGGGATGGATGCTCCACATCCGCGTATAGCCGAATTCCTCGCGCGCGCGGCGCGCGTCGCTCGCGACGACGCGCATCTCGCGCACCTCGGTCGTCACGTTGTGCGACGGCGTCTTGCCGTGCGCATGGCACGCGGCCGCGATCTCGAGCTTCGCGCGGCGCACGAGCGGATGGTCGAACTGGCCGGGCGCGCGCATCGCGTCGTCCGGGATCGCGCCGTGATGCGCGGACACGAAGTCCATCAGGCCGAAGCTCAGCGTCGCGACGCCCGGCAGCGCGGCGATCCGCGCGGCGTCGGCGAGCGCGCCGTGCGTCTCGATCAGCACGTCGACGGGGATCGGCTGCGCGATGCCGAGCTCGACGCGCGAAGCCTCGATGAACGCGCACATCTCGGCCGCGTCGGCCGCGCCGCCGACCTTCGGCAGCGTCAGGTAGGCGGGCGGGCGCGCCGCGCGCAGGATGATGCGGACGTCGTCGCGCCAGTGGGCATGGGAAATGTCGTGAATCCGGGCGCCGACGCGCCCGAAGCGGTTCGCATCGCCGCCGACGAGCGCCGCGACGAGCGCCGCGTGCTCGGCCTCGCGGCCGACGGCCGCGCCGTCCTCGCAGTCGAGCGTGATGTCGAAGACGGGGCCGAGCTCCGCCTGCAGCGCGAGCGATTTCAGCATCAGCTTTTCGCTGCCCGCGTAATGGTCGCAGCATGGCGGGATCGCGGGCGGCGCAACGCCTTCGTACAGCACTTCTGCGGGAGTGAGCGCGGACATCGGTTCTTCTGCGTCAGGTCAGGATCGGGGCCAGCGTGAAAATCGGATTCGTGCGGGCTCTGCGACGGCGGCCGGCGTGCGGCGCCGGGCGTAAAGCCCGTGCGAATCGGATCGATTCGGGTGGCCGGCGCGGCCGGGCGCGACGCCCGGCTCGCCGGCCGTCCGGGCCGCCGCGGCGCGGCGGGCCCGGACGAAGCGCTTTACTTCAGCAGGTGGGCGACGCCGTCGCGCTCTTCGAGCAGCTCGGCGAGCGTGCCGTCCATCTTCTCGCGCGAGAACGCGTCGATCTCGAGGCCTTCGATACGCTTGTACTCGCCGTTTTCACAGGTGACGGGCACGCCGTAGATGATGTCCTCGGGGATGCCGTACGAGCCGTCCGACGGAATGCCCATCGTGACCCACTTGCCGTTCGTGCCGAGCACCCAGTCGCGCACGTGGTCGATCGCCGCGTTCGCCGCCGACGCCGCCGACGACAGGCCGCGCGCCTCGATGATCGCCGCGCCGCGCTTGCCGACGGTCGGGATGAACGTGTCGCGGTTCCAGACGTCGTCGTTGATCAGCTTCAGCAGCGATTCGCCTTCGGCGGTCGCGAAGCGGAAGTCGGGGTACATCGTCGGCGAGTGGTTGCCCCACACGGCGAGCTTCTCGATCGACGCGACCGGCTTGCCCGACTTCGCGGCGAGCTGCGACAGCGCGCGGTTGTGGTCGAGGCGCAGCATCGCGGTGAAGTTCTTCTTCGGCAGATCCGGCGCCGACTTCATCGCGATGTACGCGTTGGTGTTCGCCGGGTTGCCGACGACGAGCACCTTCACGTCGCGGCTCGCGACCGCGTTCAGCGCCGCGCCCTGGACCGTGAAGATCTCGGCGTTCGCCGACAGCAGATCCTTGCGCTCCATGCCCTTCGAGCGCGGACGGGCGCCGACCAGCAGCGCGACGTCGGCGTCCTTGAACGCGACCTTCGGGTCGTCCGTGATCACGACGCCCGCGAGCAGCGGGAACGCGCAGTCGTCGAGTTCCATCACGACGCCTTTGACGGCGGCTTGAGCTTGCGGGAGGTCGAGCAGTTGCAGGATGACCGGCTGATCCTTGCCGAGCAGGTCGCCGTTCGCGATGCGGAACAGCAGCGAGTAAGCGATTTGACCTGCGGCGCCGGTGACGGCAACGCGCTTTGCGGGCTTAGCCATTGAAAATCTCCAGGACATTGAGCGTGGGACGCTAGGGAAAACGCCATTTTATGCGCGTTACGCGAAGCGTTGCTTTAAAGCAGGGCGGAGGACTCGCGGCATGCATGCGCGACGACGCCTGAAGATAGGCAGAGGCACGTGGCCCGGGACGCGCCGCAGCCCCGCGAACCCTTGCTCGCCCCGGAGTTTAGGAGCCGGCACGGGTAAAGTCAAACAGTATCTTATGTCTTATATAAGACAGATGTTTTGCAGGGAAAATTCTAGACGGAAAAGCGCGATTCGTGATGAAATGCGCGCCATGACTTCCAATCAGGCGAGCGCACCCAATCCGAACGGCCAGGCCGGCTCCACGCAGCCCGGCGGCGAGGCCGCGGCCGCGCCTTCGCCGACTTTCAGCCCGCTCTATCAGCAGATCAAGGCGCTCATCACGCAGAGCCTCGAGGCGGGCGAGTGGAAGCCCGGCGAGATCATCCCGAGCGAAGTGGAGCTCGCCGGCCGCTACAAGGTAAGCCAGGGCACCGTGCGCAAGGCGATCGACGAGCTCGCGGCCGACAACCTGCTCGTGCGCCGCCAGGGCAAGGGCACGTTCGTCGCGACCCACAGCGAGGAACGCGCGCAATTCCGGTTTCTGCGCCTGCTTGCCGACGACGGCGCCGAGCATCCGCACGTGAGCCGCCTGCTCGAATGCCGGCGGATGCGCGCGCCCGCCGAGATCGCGCGCCAGCTCGACCTGAAGCCGGCCGACCCCGTCGTCCAGGTGCGGCGCGTGCTCGAGTTCGACGGCGTCGACACGGTGCTCGACGAGATCTGGCTGCCGGGCGCGATGTTCCGCGGGCTCACGTTCGAGCGCCTGAGCGATTACAAGGGGCCGCTCTACGCGATGTTCGAGAGCGAGTTCGGCACCCGGATGATCCGCGCGAGCGAGAAGATCCGCGCGATCGCGGCCGAGCCCGCCGTCGCGGATCTGCTCGGCGTGCCGCCCGGCTTCCCGCTCTTGTCGGTCGAGCGCGTGTCGTACACGTATGGCGATCGTCCCGTCGAAGTGCGGCGCGGATGGTATGTCACAACCGGGTACTACTATCAGAACGATTTGAGCTGAGATTCGGGTTCAGGGTAAGGCGTAGCCTGAATCAAGGTAAGGCGAAACGACAGGTAATTGCGTGCCCCATGTGCGTAGCACGTTTCGTGAAGCGTTTATACCGTGAAATGCAACGCTCCAGAGCAGAGCTTTCGCTGCAGCGCGAAATAAAAAGGCGCTAAAATCACGGATTAGTGTGACAACATAGTAGGGGTCTAGCATGTCTGAAACAGTAAGAAAGCCGAGGCCGGAGTACCGGAACATCGGGTTCGGCGACATCACGCTCAAGTACCGTATGCCGCTCGCGGCTCGGGTTTCGATTCTGCACCGGGTCAGCGGCGCTCTGCTGTTCCTGTTCCTTCCTTTCCTGCTGTACCTCTTCGACCAGAGCCTGACGTCCGAACTCAGCTTCGAGGTCTTCAAGGCGTTCCTCTCCAACATCATCGTCAAGCTGATCGTCCTCGCGCTGTCGTGGGCGTTCCTGTTCCACTTCTGCGCCGGGATTCGCCATCTGCTGATGGACATGAACCACGACGCGGTGTCGAAGGAACGCGGCAAGAAGACGTCGGTCGTCGTGCTCGCGGTGTCGAGCATTCTCACGATCGCCGTCGCGCTCAAACTGTTCGGAGCATTCTAAGAAAATGGCAGCGAATAACCGTATCGGCTCGAAGCGCCTCGTCGTCGGCGCTCACTATGGTCTGCGCGACTGGCTCGCGCAGCGCGTCACCGCCTGCGTGATGGCGATCTACACCGTCATTCTGCTCGTCTGGTTCTTCACCGCGCGCGATTTCTCGTATGAGGGCTGGGCGTCGATCTTCGCGACGCAATGGATGAAGCTCGCGACCTTCGTCACGCTGCTTTCGCTCTTCTATCACGCGTGGGTCGGCGTGCGCGACATCTGGATGGACTACGTCAAGCCCGTCGGTGTGCGCCTGCTGCTGCAATCGCTGACCATCGTCTGGCTGCTCGCGTGCGCGGGCTACGCTGCGCAGATTCTCTGGAGAGTTTAAAGAATGGCTGCAATCAAAACTTCCCTGCCGCGTCGCAAGTTCGACGTGGTGATCGTCGGCGCGGGCGGCTCGGGGATGCGCGCGTCGCTGCAACTGTCGCGCGCGGGCCTCTCCGTCTGCGTGTTGTCGAAAGTGTTCCCGACCCGTTCGCACACGGTCGCCGCGCAAGGCGGGATCGGCGCGTCGCTCGGCAACATGAGCGAAGACAACTGGCACTACCACTTCTACGACACGATCAAGGGCTCCGACTGGCTCGGCGACCAGGACGCGATCGAATTCATGTGTCGCGAAGCGCCGAACGTCGTGTACGAGCTCGAGCACTTCGGCATGCCGTTCGACCGTAACGCCGACGGCACGATCTATCAGCGTCCGTTCGGCGGCCACACCGCGAACTACGGCGAGAAGCCGGTGCAGCGCGCGTGCGCGGCGGCCGACCGCACCGGCCACGCGCTGCTGCACACGCTGTATCAGCAGAACGTCGCGGCGAAGACGCAGTTCTTCGTCGAATGGATGGCGCTCGACCTGATTCGCGACGCGGACGGCGACGTGCTCGGCGTGACGGCCCTCGAAATGGAAACGGGCGACGTCTACGTCCTCGAAGGCAAGACCACGTTGTTCGCCACGGGCGGCGCGGGCCGAATCTTCGCGGCGTCGACCAACGCGTTCATCAACACGGGCGACGGCCTCGGCATGGCCGCGCGTTCGGGCATCGCGCTGCAGGACATGGAATTCTGGCAATTCCACCCGACCGGCGTGGCCGGCGCGGGCGTGCTGATCACCGAAGGCGTGCGCGGCGAAGGCGGCATCCTGCGCAACGCGAACGGCGAGCGCTTCATGGAGCGCTATGCGCCGACGCTGAAGGATCTGGCGCCGCGCGATTTCGTGTCGCGCTCGATGGACCAGGAAATCAAGGAAGGCCGCGGCGTCGGCCCGAACAAGGATCACGTGCTGCTCGACCTGTCGCACATCGGCGCCGAGACGATCATGAAGCGTCTGCCGTCGATCCGCGAGATCGCGCTGAAGTTCGCGAACGTCGACTGCATCAAGGAACCGATTCCGGTCGTCCCGACGATCCACTACCAGATGGGCGGCATTCCGACCAACATTCACGGCCAGGTCGTCGGCACGTCGCGCGACCACAAGGAGCCGGTCAACGGCTTCTACGCGGTGGGCGAATGCTCGTGCGTGTCCGTGCACGGCGCGAACCGTCTCGGCACGAACTCGCTGCTCGACCTCGTGGTGTTCGGCCGCGCGGCCGGCAACCACATCGTCGAGCACGTGAAGAACCAGAAGGAGCACAAGCCGCTGCCCGCGGACGCCGCCGAATTCTCGCTGTCGCGCCTCGCGAAGCTCGAGAAGTCGACGTCGGGCGAGTACACGCAGGACATCGCGAACGACATCCGCGCGACGATGCAGAAGCACGCCGGCGTGTTCCGCACGTCCGCGCTGCTCGAGGAAGGCGTCGAGCAGATGGCGGGCCTGACGGAGCGCGCCGCCAACGTCCACCTGAAGGACAAGTCGAAGGTGTTCAACACCGCGCGCGTCGAAGCGCTCGAGCTCGCGAACCTGATCGAGGTCGCGCGCGCGACGATGGTGTCGGCGGAAGCGCGCAAGGAAAGCCGCGGCGCGCACGCGCACAGCGACTACGAGCACCGCGACGACGAGAACTGGCTGCGCCACACGCTCTGGTACAGCGAAGGCGATCGCCTCGACTACAAGCCCGTCCAAATGAAGCCGCTGACGGTCGAGTCCGTGCCGCCGAAGGCGCGTACGTTCTAAGCCAGCGCAAAGGAATCTGAAATGGCCAAACGCATTTTCGAAATCTACCGCTACGATCCGGACAAGGACGCCGCGCCGCGCATGCAGTCGTACGAGCTGGAGATCCAGCACGAGCGGATGCTGCTCGACGCGCTCGTCAAGCTGAAGTCGGTCGACGAGACGCTGTCGTTCCGCCGCTCGTGCCGCGAAGGCGTGTGCGGATCGGACGCAATGAACATCAACGGCAAGAACGGCCTCGCGTGCCTGACGAACCTGAACGACCTGCCGCAGAAGATCGTGCTGCGTCCGTTGCCGGGCCTGCCCGTCGTGCGCGACCTGATCTGCGACTTCACGCAGTTCTTCAACCAGTACCATTCGATCCGTCCGTACCTGATCAACGACGAGCCGCCGCCCGAGAAGGAGCGTCTGCAGTCGCCGGAAGAGCGCGACGAGCTCGACGGCCTGTACGAGTGCATTCTGTGCGCGAGCTGCTCGACGTCGTGCCCGAGCTTCTGGTGGAATCCGGACAAGTTCGTCGGCCCGGCGGGCCTCTTGCAGGCGTATCGCTTCATCGCGGACAGCCGCGATCGCGCGACGGGCGAGCGCCTCGACAACCTCGACGATCCGTACCGTCTGTTCCGCTGCCATACGATCATGAACTGCGTCGACGTGTGCCCGAAGGGCCTGAACCCGACGAAGGCGATCGGCAAGATCAAGGAATTGATGGTGCGCCGCGCGGTCTGACATGAGCGAATCGTCGCATCAATCCGACCCGCATCGCCGCGCGCGGCTTCGCTGGCGCGCGCGGCGCGGTCTGCTGGAGAACGATCTGATTTTCGAGCGTTTCTTTGCCAGACACGAGCACGACCTCAGCGACGCAGACGTGAGCGCACTGTCGCGCCTGCTGGATCTAAGCGACAACGACCTGATGGACTTGCTGCTCGCGCGCAAGGAACCAGAAGGCGACCTTGCCGGCCCGGACATGTCCAGGCTGCTGGAGATGCTGCGCAGCGTTTGAGAGCGTTGTGCCCGTTATCGAATCCGTTTCTATTTTCGATTGAGGATGTGTCATGACCCCGTCTGATGTTAAAGCCACGCTATCGTTCAGCGATAATTCGCCGAGCGTCGAACTGCCGATCTACAAGGGGACGATGGGCCCGGACGTGATCGATATCCGCAAGCTGTACGGCCAGACCGGCAAGTTCACGTATGACCCGGGCTTCATGTCGACGGCGTCGTGCAACTCGGCGATCACGTACATCGACGGCGACAAGGGCGAGCTGCTGTATCGCGGCTACCCGATCGACAATCTCGCCGAGAACGCGGACTTCCTCGAATCCTGCTATCTGCTGCTGAAGGGCGAGCTGCCGAACGAGGCGCAGAAGAAGGAGTTCGTCGCCACCGTCACGAAGCACACGATGGTGCACGAGCAGATGCAGTTCTTCTTCCGCGGCTTCCGCCGCGACGCGCACCCGATGGCGATCCTCGTCGCCGCGGTCGGCGCGCTGTCCGCGTTCTACCACGACTCGCTCGACATCAACGATCCGCGCCACCGTGAAGTGTCGGCGATCCGCATGATCGCGAAGCTGCCGACGCTCGTCGCGATGGCGTACAAGTACAGCATCGGCCAGCCGTTCGTGTATCCGCAGAACAATCTGTCGTACAGCGCGAACTTCATGCGCATGATGTTCGCGAACCCGTGCGAGGAATACCAGGTCAACGACGTGCTCGTGCGCGCGCTCGACCGCATCCTGATCCTGCACGCCGACCACGAGCAGAACGCGTCGACGTCGACGGTCCGTCTCGCGGGCTCGTCGGGCGCGAACCCGTTCGCGTGTATCGCGGCCGGCATCGCGTGTCTGTGGGGCCCGGCGCACGGCGGCGCGAACGAAGCCGCGCTCAACATGCTCGAGCAGATCGGCACGCCGGACAACATTCCCGAGTTCATCAAGCAGGTGAAGGACAAGAACTCGGGCGTGAAGCTGATGGGCTTCGGCCACCGCGTGTACAAGAACTACGATCCGCGCGCGAAGCTGATGCGCGAAACGTGCTACGAAGTGCTGAACGAGCTGGGCCTGCACGACGACCCGCTGTTCAAGCTCGCGATGCAGCTCGAGAAGATCGCGCTGGAAGACGAATACTTCGTGTCGCGCAAGCTGTACCCGAACGTCGACTTCTACTCGGGCATCGTCCAGCGCGCGCTGGGCATCCCGACTTCGATGTTCACCTGCATCTTCGCGATGGCGCGTACGGTGGGCTGGATCGCGCAGTGGAACGAGATGATCGCCGATCCCGAGCAGAAGATCGGCCGTCCGCGGCAGCTGTTCATCGGCGAAACGCCGCGTACGGCGAAGCCGATCGGTCAGCGCTGATCGACGGCGTGCGCGGCGTGCGGCTAGCCCGCCGCGCACCACGCTGCATCGAACACCCCGACGGTTTGCCCGTCGGGGTGTTTTATTTTCGGCGACGCGTTTTGCCGCTAGACGAGCCGCGCTCGAGCGAAGGCGGGCGCACGTCGATGCTTGCGTCGCGCGCGGGCGCTTCGTCGGGCGTGCGGCCGGGCCCGGCGAGGAACTGCCGGTAGGCGCGCGGCGTCATCCGGCGCGCGGCGAGAAACTGGCGGTTGAAGTTCGCGAGATTCGCGTAGCCGGAGCGTGTCGCGACGAGCGACACGGGCCAGCCGGTCGACGCGAGCAACCGCGCCGCGTGCGCGAGCCGCAGCCGCTGCAGATAGCGGCCGATGCTTTCGCCGACGTGTTGCGCGAAGCGCCGCTGCAGCGAGCGCTCGGACAGGTGCGCGACCGCCGCGAGCTCGGCGACGCGCAGCGGCTCGTGAAAGCGGCGGTCGAGCAGATCGAGCACGCGGTCGAGCCGCTCGGCTTCGGGCGCGAGCGCCGCGTCGTCGGCGGCGCGGTAGGCGGCGGCGGTCGCGAGCGGCGTCGCCGGCGCGTCGGCGAGCAAAGCGAGCACGTCGAGCGCGGCCGCGAGCCGCACGCGCGGCGCGCGATCGACGAGCGCGGGCAGCCGCGCGCGCATCTCGGCCGTGGCGTCGGACCCGAACGCGAGCCCGGGCGCGGCCCGGCGCAGCAGCGTGCGCAGGCCGGCGAATTCGGGGCAGCAGGCGGCGACGCGCTGCGCCCAGTCGCCGTCGAACCACACGACGAGCGCGACGAGCGGCGCATCCGGGTCGATACGCTCGTCCGACGCCCACGTATGCGGCAGGTTCGGCGGCACGAGCACGAGGTCGTCGCCCGCGTAATCGGCGGCATGATCGCCGACGAAGCGTTTGCCGCGGCTGTTCAGCGTGAGCGTCAGCTCGTATTCGGGGTGGTGATGCCATTCGTACGGAATCTGCGCGAGCCGGCGCCGAAAGACGCGGACCGAGCAGCCGTCGGGGATCGCGACCCGTTCGTAGCGCGGCTTCACGCCGGCCTCCGTCCGCTCGCGCGGCGCGCGCGCGTGGCATCATCGCCGAATCTCGACGACACGAGAGGCACGCGAATGTTTTCACATGTCTGCATGGGCGTAACCGATATCGAACGCGCTTTTGCGTTCTATGAGCCGTTGATGGACGCGCTGCGGCTCGAGCTCAAGTTTCGCGATCCGCACGGCTGGACGGGTTGGAAGCCCGTCGATGCGCCGCGTCCGCTGTTCCTGATCGGCCGGCCGTTCGACGGCGCGCCGCCCGCGCCCGGCAACGGCCAGATGACCGCGTTCCTCGCGGCCGACCGCGCGACAGTGGACCGCGTGTACGCGCTCGCCCTGCAGGCGGGCGGCGCGAGCGAAGGCGCGCCCGGCTTGCGGCCTCATTACCATCCGAACTACTACGGCGCGTACTTTCGCGATCTCGACGGCAACAAGCTGTGCGTATGCTGCCACGAGCCGGAGTAAGTGTGCGCGCCGCCGAACGGCGGCGGGAACGCGAGCACGTGTTCGCAAGATCTTTCGACGGCCGCCGCGCGCGCGGCGACGGCGCTCGCATGCGCGGGAGAGCGGCCGTCGCTGCGCGCGGCAAAATGGCAAACGGCGCCGTGCGCACGCGTCTAGAATGGCGACATTACATTTTTCTTGCGGGGTACGGCATATGCGCGCAATGGGGCTTGTGGCGGCGTTGGTCTGTTCACTGTCGATCGAGGGCGCGGCCGCCGGCGTTGCCGAGGACAACGTGCTGAGGGCCGCGCGTGCGATGCCCGAGCGATCGGCGGCGGCCGACTGCCGGCAATGGGCGCAGCCCGTCCCCATCCATGCGCAGGACGGCGCGTCGTCAGGCTGGGTGCGCGCGCTCGTCGCGATGGCCGCCTACAACGCCGCGGCGGCGTCGAGCACGCCCCGTTCGCGCGAGACGGCCCGATCGCTGTGCGACGAGCATCGCGCGGCGATGTTCTCGAGCGAACACTACATGTTCGCGCCGCCGACGATGGCGCGCTGATCGCGCGGCGCGATTTCTCCACGCGAGCGGCGGCGGACAAGCCGCCCGCGCTCCACCGGGTGCGTTCGTCGCGACGGCGCGAGTCGTGCCGTCGCGCACGCGTCGCCGCTTCCACGCCCGCGCCGAGCTGCGCGGCCGTCACGTGGGCCTTCGCAGGACGCCTGTCCGGGCGATTGGCGTCATCGTATCGATAGTCGGCGCGATTGCATCGCTTCGAGCGGATCGGGCGATCTACGCTGAATGGGCGCGTCAAAGCACGCCGCACCATCCAGAACCCGATCCAGGAGACATCCGATGCCGTTCCCTATCGACGACCTCCCGGCGGCGATCCGCACGACGAAAGCGGTGCTGCGCGCCGCGCTGCCGAACCGCGCTCGGGTGTTTCGCGAGCTCGAAGGCGAAATCGCGCGGCAGGCCGACGCGATCCTGACCGATCGCGCGCAAGGCCGTGACACGATCGCCGTGCTGCGCTTCGCCGACATTGCCGCCGGCCGCGTCGATCCGGCGTCGCTCGCCGCGTTGAGAACGCGCGGCGCGTGCGTGATTCGCGGCGTGTTCGACGAACGGCGGGCGAGCGACTGGAACGACGAGATCGCCGCGTACGTCGAGTCGAACCGGCTCGACGACAAGCTCGCGCATCGCGCCGAGGACCGCTATTTCGGCACGCTCGCGTCGAGCAAGCCGCAGATCTACGGCATCTACTGGTCGAAGCCGCAGATCGCCGCGCGCCAGTCGCCCGAGCTGACGCAGGCGCGCGTGTTCCTGAACCGTCTGTGGCGCGCGCAGAGCGAAGGGCGCGTGCATTTCGATCCGGCGCGCGTGCCGGCCTACGCGGACCGCATCCGCCGGCGGCCGCCGGGCTCGTCGTCGCTCGGGCTGTCGCCGCACGTCGACGGCGGCTCCGTCGAGCGCTGGCTCGGGACGAATTTCCGGCGCGTCTATCGGCACGTGCTCGCGGGCGACTGGCGCGCGTACGATCCGTTCGACGCGGCGTTCCGGCCGGACGTCGAGGAGATTCCGTCGCCCGCCGTCTGCTCGATGTTCCGCACGTTTCAGGGCTGGACCGCGCTGACGCCGCAAGGGCCGGGCGACGGCACGCTGCAGTTGATCCCGATCGCGAACGCGATGGCCTACGTCGTGCTGCGCGCGCTGCAGGACGACGTGCCGGACGACGACCTGTGCGGCGCGCAGCCGGGCCGCGCGCTGTCGGTGCTGCCGGCGTGGCATGCGCCGCTGCTCGCCGCGCTCGTGCCGATTCCGCAGATGCAGCCGGGCGACGCGGTGTTCTGGCACGGCGACGTCGTGCACGCGGTCGAGGACGCGCATCGCGGGACGAGCTACAGCAACGTGATGTACATCGCGTCGGCGCCCGGCTGCGCGAAGAACGACGCGTATCTGAAGCGGCAGTTGCCGAGCTTCCTGCGCGGCGAGAGCCCGCCGGATTTTCCGGCCGATCACTTCGAGACCGATTTCGCCGGGCGTGCCCAGGCGGGCGATTTGACCGAGCTGGGGCGCGAGCAGATGGGGTTCGGCTCGTGAACCGCGGCGGCGGGGGGCCGCGCCGCCGATTCGTGCCGTCGCGCCGACGCGTCGCCGCCGCCGCGTCCGTCGTCCGTTTGCCGTCGAGATGCGCCGGCCCGCACGCGCCTCGCCGGCACCGTCACCGTTCCCACGGCGGCGTGCGCGACGCGTCCTGCTTGCCGTACCGCGCGATCGCATCGCGCACGACGGCGCGCGTCGCAATCCCGTCGTCGGCGAGCGCGTGCAGCGCGGCGATCACGATCGACGCGCGATCGACCTCGAAGAACGCGCGCAGCGCCTGGCGCGTGTCGCTGCGGCCGAAGCCGTCGGTGCCGAGCGTCACGTAGCGGCGCGGCACGTACGCGCGGATCAGCTCGGGCAGCGCGCGCGCATAGTCGGTCGCGGCGATCACGGGCCCTTGCGTCGCGGCGAGCGCCGACGTGACGTAGGGCGTCGCGGGTTCGTGCGCTTCGTCGGCGTCGAAGAGGCGCTGCGCGCGCTCGGCCGCGATGCCGTCGCGCTGCAGCTCGGTGAAGCTCGTCACGCTCCAGACGGCCGCGTCGATTTGCCAGTCGTCGCGCAACATGCGCGCGGCCGCCAGCACCTCGCCGAGGATCGCGCCCGAGCCGAGCAACTGCACGCGCGCGGCGGGCAGCGCCGCCGCGTCGAGCGGGTACATGCCCTTGAGAACGCCGTCGCGAACCGCGTCGGCGCGCGCCGCTGGCAGCGACGGCTGCGCATAGTTCTCGTTCGTGACGGTCAGGTAGTAGAACGTGTCGCGCTGCCGCTCGACCATCTCGCGCATCCCTTCGTCGACGATCACCGCGACTTCGTACGCGAACGCCGGGTCCCACGCGCGGCAGTTCGGCACCGTCGACGCGGCGAGATGGCTCGTGCCGTCCTGGTGCTGGAGCCCTTCGCCACCGAGCGTCGTCTTGCCGGACGTCGCGCCGATCAGGAAGCCGCGCGCGCGCTGGTCGGCGGCGGCCCAGATCAGGTCGCCGATCCGCTGGAAGCCGAACATCGAGTAATAGATGTAGAACGGCAGCATCGGCAGGTCGTGCACGCTGTACGACGTCGCGGCGGCGATCCACGACGACATCGCGCCCGCCTCCGAAATCCCTTCCTCGAGGATCTGTCCGCGCGTGTCCTCGCGGTAGTAGAGCATCGAGCCGAGGTCTTCCGGCTCGTAGCGCTGGCCGAGCGGCGAGTAGATGCCGACCTGCCGGAACAGGTTCGCCATCCCGAACGTTCGCGCCTCGTCGGCCACGACGGGCACGATGCGAGGCCCGAGCGCCGCGTCCTTCAGCAGGCCGCCCAGCATCCGCACGATCGCCATCGTCGTCGACATCTCGCGGCCGTCGGCGTCGAGCGCGAATTGCCCCCAGGAAGGCAACGACGGCACGGTCATGGCCGTCGCCGCCGCCCGCCTTCTGGGCAGGCAGCCTCCCAGGGCAGCCCGGCGCGCATGCAGATATCGCATCTCCGGGCTGTCTTGCGCGGGCTTGTAGAACCGGAGCTGCTCGACGTCGTCGTCGGACAGCGGCAGCCGGAAACGGTCGCGGAACGCGAGCAGGTGCTCGACGTCGAGCTTCTTCTGCTGATGAGTGGTCATCCGGCCCTGGCCGATCGCGCCCATGCCGAAGCCCTTCATCGTCTTCGCGAGGATCACGGTCGGCCGGCCCTCGTGCCGCAGCGCGCTGTCGTATGCGGCGTACAGCTTGCGCGCGTCATGGCCGCCGCGGCGCAGCCGGTCGATGTCCTCGTCGCGCAGATGCGCGACGAGCGAAGCAAGCGCGTCGTCCTGGCCGAAGAAGCGTGCGCGGTTGTATGCGCCGTCGTTCGCGGAGAAGGTCTGGAACTGGCCGTCGACGGTCTGCGCGAACGCGCGCGCGAGCGCGCCCGTCGCGTCGCGCGCGAAGAGCGCGTCCCAGTCCGAGCCCCACAGCACCTTGATCACGTTCCATCCGGCGCCCGCGAACTGCGATTCGAGCTCGTCGACGATACGGCCGTTGCCGCGCACCGGGCCGTCGAGCCGCTGCAGGTTGCAGTTGATCACGAACACGAGATTGTCGAGCCCCTCGCGCGCGGCGAGCGACAGCGCGCCGATCGATTCGGGCTCGTCCATCTCGCCGTCGCCGAAGAAGCCCCACACCTTGCGGCCGTCGGTGCGCAGGAGGCCGCGGTTTTGCAGATAGCGCATGAAGCGCGCCTGATAGATCGCGTTGATCGGGCCGATGCCCATCGAGCCCGTCGGGAACTGCCAGAAGTCGGGCATCAGCCACGGATGCGGATACGAGCACAGGCCCGGCCCGGAGATCTCGCGCCGGTAGTGCTCGAGCTGCGACTCGCTCAGGAAGCCTTCGAGGAACGCGCGCGCATAGACGCCCGGCGACGAATGCGGCTGGAAGTAGACGAGATCGCCGCCCGACGCGCCGCCCGCGGCGCGAAAGAAGTGGTTGAAACCGACCTCGAACAGATCGGCCGCCGACGCGTAGCTCGCGATGTGCCCGCCGAGTTCGCCGTATGCGCGGTTCGCGCGGACCACCATCGCGAGCGCGTTCCAGCGCAGCACCGCCGCGAGGCGCGCTTCGAGCTCCAGGTCGCCCGGATACGGCGGCTGCGCGTCGAGCGGGATCGTGTTCACGTACGGCGTCGCGTTCGCGTGCGGCGCGGCGAGCCGGCGGCGCGCCGCGTGCTCGGCGAGCTGCGCGAGCAGGAACTGCGCGCGCTCGGCGCCCGCATGCTCGACGACGCCGTCGAGCGCGTCGAGCCATTCGGCGGTTTCCTGCGGATCGGTGTCGTCGTGGCGGCGCGCGGCCGTGCTGACCGGGCGAATACCGTTCGATAAGTCGTTCATGCGGGGCTCCGGGCGGGGCGGAAACTGGGAAGCGACAACGGCAGCAACAGCCGTCAAGGTTATCCACCGCGCCGCAGAATGTGCATCTCTTTTGGCTCGAATTTTGGTTTCGTGTAACGTGGTAATTCCTGAAAAATCGTCGTTTTCAGAAAATTTGCACTATGAGCGCTCCTTCCCGCCGGCTGGACCGGATCGACATCGGCATCCTCAACCAACTGCAGCAGAACGCGCGGATCACGAACGCCGAGCTCGCGCGCGCGGTGAATCTGTCGCCGACGCCGTGCTTCAACCGCGTCCGCGCGCTCGAGAAGCTCGGCCTCATCAAGCAACAGGTGACGCTGCTGAATCCGGAGCCGCTCGGGCTGCGGATCAACGTGTTCATCCAGGTGAGCCTCGAAAAGCAGGTCGAGGACGCGCTGCGCCGCTTCGAAGAAGCGATCGACAAGCGGCCCGAGGTGATGGAGTGCTATCTGATGTCGGGCGACGCCGATTACCTGCTGCGCGTCGTCGTGCCGAGCATGAAGAGCCTCGAGCGGTTCATCCTCGATCAGTTGACGACGATCCCCGGCGTGTCGAACATCCGGTCGAGCTTCGCGCTCAAGCAAGTCCGCTACCGGACCGCGCTGCCGCTGCCCGCGGGCGGGCTCACGCTCGCGGGCGACGACGACGAATCGAACGAATGGGTGTGAGCGACGCCGCTCGCGCGTGCGTCTGCGGCGCTGCGCGCGCATCCGAATATTGCCGGGTAATCCTGATACCCGTATCGGCTGTACCACTCAACTCACTGTTTTTTATAGGTTTTTTCGTTTGCCTGGTATAAAAATGCGCGCGTCGCGTGGCATAATCGAGCGCATCGAACGCTTGTTCGCCGTTATAACGACCCCGCATACCCATGGCACAGACTCTCTACGACAAATTGTGGAATTCGCACGTCGTCCACACCGAAGAGGACGGCACCGCATTGCTCTACATCGATCGCCAGTTGCTGCACGAAGTCACGAGCCCGCAGGCGTTCGAGGGGCTGAAGCTCGCGCAGCGCCCGGTGTGGCGAATCAGCGCGAATCTCGCGGTGTCCGATCACAACGTGCCGACGACGGACCGCAGCCACGGCATCGCCGATCCGGTGTCGAAGCTGCAGGTCGACACGCTCGACGCGAACTGCGACGCGTTCGGCATCACCCAGTTCAAGATGAACGACGTGCGCCAGGGCATCGTGCACATCATCGGCCCGGAGCAGGGCGCGACGCTGCCGGGCATGACGATCGTGTGCGGCGATTCGCACACGTCGACGCACGGCGCGTTCGGCGCGCTCGCGCACGGCATCGGCACGTCGGAAGTCGAGCATGTGCTCGCGACGCAGACGCTGCTGCAGAAAAAGAGCAAGAACATGCTCGTGAAGGTCGAGGGCCAGTTGCCGCGCGGCTGCACCGCGAAGGACATCGTGCTCGCGATCATCGGCAGGATCGGCACCGCGGGCGGCACCGGCTACGCGATCGAATTCGGCGGCTCGACGATCCGCGCGCTGTCGATGGAAGGCCGGATGACGGTCTGCAACATGGCGATCGAAGCGGGCGCGCGCGCCGGCATGGTCGCCGTCGACGACACGACGGTCGAGTACCTGAAGGGCCGCCCGTTCGTGCCGACGGGCGCGGAATGGGATCAAGCCGCAGAGTACTGGCGCCAGTTCACGTCCGACGAAGGCGCGCAGTTCGACCGCGTCGTCGAGCTGAACGCGGCCGAGATCGTGCCGCAGGTCACGTGGGGCACGTCGCCGGAGATGGTCACGTCGATCGACGGCCGCGTGCCCGATCCCGAGCGTGAAAAGGACCCGGTCAAGCGCGACGCGATGGAGCGCGCGCTCGCGTACATGGCGCTCACGCCGGACACGCCGATCGAGGCGATCAAGGTCGACAAGATCTTTATCGGCTCGTGCACGAACGCGCGCATCGAGGACATCCGCGCGGCCGCGTACGTGGTGAAGAAGCTGAATCGCCGCGTCGCGTCGAACGTGCGGCTCGCGATGGTCGTGCCGGGCTCGGGCCTCGTGAAGGCGCAGGCCGAGCGCGAAGGGCTCGACAAGGTGTTCACGGAAGCCGGCTTCGAATGGCGCGAGCCGGGCTGCTCGATGTGCCTCGCGATGAACGCCGACCGGCTCGAGCCGGGCGAGCGCTGCGCGTCGACGTCGAACCGCAACTTCGAAGGCCGGCAGGGCCAGGGCGGCCGCACGCACCTCGTCAGCCCGGCGATGGCGGCGGCGGCGGCGATCGAAGGCCACTTCGTCGACATTCGCAAGCTGGGGTGAGCATGAAGGCTTCGATCTTCCGGCGCGTCGCCGCCTTGCTCGCGCTGACGGGCTTCGTGCTCGGCCTTGCCGGCTGCAACACGGTCGCGGGCATGGGCGAGGACATCAACGCCGCCGGCCGCGCGATCAAGCGCGCGGCGGACTGACGGCGCGCGTGAGCGCGCCGACTCGGGATTCGATTTCGCCGGCCCGCGCGGCCGGCCTCCAATCTGGTTGACGGATCATGGAAAAATTCAATGTGCATACCGGCGTCGTGGCGCCGCTCGATCGCGAGAACGTCGACACCGACGCGATCATTCCGAAGCAGTTCCTGAAGTCGATCAAGCGCACGGGCTTCGGCCCGAACGCGTTCGACGAGTGGCGCTATCTCGATCACGGCGAGCCCGGCCAGGACAACTCGAAGCGGCCGCTCAATCCGGATTTCGTGCTGAACCAGCCGCGCTACCAGGGCGCGTCGATCCTGCTCGCGCGCAAGAACTTCGGCTGCGGCAGCTCGCGCGAGCACGCGCCGTGGGCGCTGCAGCAGTACGGCTTTCGCGCGATCGTCGCGCCGAGCTTCGCCGACATCTTCTTCAACAACTGCTACAAGAACGGCCTGCTGCCGATCGTGCTGAGCGAGCAGCAGGTCGACCATCTGTTCAACGAGACGTACGCGTTCAACGGCTATCAGCTGACGATCGATCTGCAGGCGCAGGTCGTGCGCGCGCCGGACGGCCGCGAGTATCCGTTCGAGATCACCGCGTTCCGCAAGTACTGCCTCGTGAACGGCTTCGACGACATCGGGCTCACGCTTCGCCACGCGGACAAGATCCGCCAGTTCGAAGCCGAGCGGCTCGCGAAGCAGCCGTGGCTCAACAACCGGCTGATCGGCTGACGTTTTTCGTTTCTCGCGCGAGCGCGCGGCCGGGCACGGCGGCGCGCCCGCTTCGCCCGAAACCAATCCTCCATCTAGTCAGGAATTTCGCATGAAGATTGCAGTGCTGCCCGGCGACGGCATCGGTCCGGAAATCGTCAACGAAGCGGTGAAGGTGCTGAACGCGCTCGACGAGAAATTCGAGCTCGAAACCGCGCCCGTCGGCGGCGCCGGCTACGAGGCGAGCGGCCATCCGCTGCCGGATGCGACGCTGAAGCTGGCGAAGGAAGCGGACGCGATCCTGTTCGGCTCGGTCGGCGACTGGAAATACGACTCGCTCGAGCGCGCGCTGCGCCCCGAGCAGGCGATCCTCGGCCTGCGCAAGCATCTCGAGCTGTTCGCGAACTTCCGGCCGGCGATCTGCTATCCGCAGCTCGTCGACGCATCGCCGCTCAAGCCCGAGCTGGTCGCGGGCCTCGACATCCTGATCGTGCGCGAGCTGAACGGCGACATCTACTTCGGCCAGCCGCGCGGCGTGCGCGCGGCGCCCGACGGCCCGTTCGCCGGTGCGCGCGAGGGCTTCGACACGATGCGCTATTCGGAGCCGGAAGTGCGCCGCATCGCGCACGTCGCGTTCCAGGCCGCGCGCAAGCGCGCGAAGAAGCTGACGTCGGTCGACAAGGCGAACGTGCTCGAAACGTCGCAGTTCTGGCGCGACATCATGATCGACGTGTCGAAGGAATACGCGGACGTCGAGCTGTCGCACATGTACGTCGACAACGCGGCGATGCAGCTCGCGAAGGCGCCGAAGCAGTTCGACGTGATCGTGACGGGCAACATGTTCGGCGACATCCTGTCGGACGAGGCGTCGATGCTGACGGGCTCGATCGGCATGCTGCCGTCGGCGTCGCTCGACAAGAACAACAAGGGCTTGTACGAGCCGTCGCACGGCTCCGCGCCGGACATCGCGGGCAAGGGCGTCGCGAACCCGCTCGCGACGATCCTGTCGGCCGCGATGCTGCTGCGCTATTCGCTGAACCGCGCCGAGCAGGCGGACCGGATCGAGCGTGCGGTCAGGAAGGTGCTCGAGGCGGGTTACCGGACGGGCGACATCGCGACGCCGGGCTGCAACAAGGTCGGCACGGCGACGATGGGCGACGCGGTCGTCGCGGCGCTGTAAGCGCCGCGAGCGCGCCGCGCGTTCGACGCGGCGCGTCGTCGCAACAAGGACGGGCGGCTCCGAAAACGGGGTCCGTCCGGTTTTAGCGGCCGTTGTGCGGCCACCGAGGTTTGTGTAGACTCGAACGATGGCGACTTCCCTGATCTCCCCGGTCTCGAAACTCCACGGCAATCAAGCCCGTGCGGGTGCGCGCGCCATCGTCATCGGCAAAATCATCATCACGAAAACGATCACGAAAATCTGATCGTCGTCCGTCGTGCCCGCCTGTTTCCCCGCGCGGTCGCGCCGGGGGCGGAAAAGGCGGGGAAGCTCCAGCAAAGGGTTAGTCATGAACGTAGGTCTCGTAGGTTGGCGCGGCATGGTCGGCAGCGTGCTGATGCAGCGCATGCAGGAAGAAGGCGATTTCGATCTGATCGAGCCGGTGTTTTTCAGCACCAGCAACGCGGGCGGCAAGGCGCCGTCGTTCGCGAAAAACGAGACCACGCTCAAGGATGCGACGAGCATCGACGACCTGAAGAAGTGCGACGTCGTCATCACGTGCCAGGGCGGCGACTACACGAACGACGTGTTCCCGAAGCTGCGCGCGGCCGGCTGGAACGGCTACTGGATCGACGCGGCGTCGTCGCTGCGGATGAAGGACGACGCGGTGATCATCCTCGATCCGGTGAACCTGAACGTGATCAAGGACGCGCTCGTCAACGGCACGAAGAACTTCATCGGCGGCAACTGCACGGTCAGCCTGATGCTGATGGCGCTGGGCGGCCTGTTCCGCGAGAACCTCGTCGACTGGATGACGGCGATGACGTACCAGGCCGCGTCGGGCGCGGGCGCGCAGAACATGCGCGAGCTGCTCGCGCAGATGGGCACGCTGAACGGCGCGGTTGCGGCGCAGCTCGCCGATCCGGCGTCGGCGATCCTCGACATCGATCGCCGCGTGCTCGCCGCGATGACGAGCGACGCGATGCCGACGAGCCAGTTCGGCGTGCCGCTCGCGGGCTCGCTGATTCCGTGGATCGACAAGGATCTCGGCAACGGGATGTCGAAGGAAGAATGGAAGGGCGGCGCGGAAACGAACAAGATCCTCGGCAAGCCGGCGATGGGCGAGCCGGGCTCGATTCCGGTCGACGGCCTGTGCGTGCGGATCGGCGCGATGCGCTGCCACTCGCAGGCGCTCACGATCAAGCTGAACAAGGACGTGCCGCTCGACGAGATCAACGGCATCCTCGCGTCGGCGAACGACTGGGTGAAGGTCGTGCCGAACGAGCGCGAAGCGTCGATGCGCGATCTGTCGCCGGCGAAGGTGACGGGCACGCTGTCGGTGCCGGTCGGCCGCCTGCGCAAGCTCGCGATGGGTGGCGAATACCTGTCGGCATTTACCGTCGGCGATCAATTGTTGTGGGGTGCGGCCGAGCCGCTGCGCCGGATGCTGCGCATTCTGCTCGACAAGTAAAGTAAACTACGCGATTACGACGCGTACACAACCCGAAAGCGTCGCGTTTCACGCGACGCTTTTTTTATTTGCGGTCCGATTTTGTCTTATTCCAAACGCGAACCCAGGCCGCGTAACGCCGCGGCGACCAAGCCGATGACGCTTCGATTCCTTTCTTCGACGACGATCTCCGATGGCCTGCCGAGCGCGCGACGCGCCGTCGCGGTCGCCATCCTCGCGCTCGCCGGCGCGACGGCTGCGCACGCGGCGCCCGATGCGGCGAGCGCCGCCGCGGGCGACCAGGCCGCGCCGCTCACGATCACCGTGCGACCCGGCCAGTCGCTCAACGACATTGCTGTCGCCGTCACGCAGTCGCACGATCCCGCCGTGCTGGCCCGCGCGGGCCGCGCGCTCTTCGACGCGAATCCGCAGGCGTTCATGAAGCGCGATCCGAGCCGCTTGAAGATCGGCGCGCAATTGACGGTGCCCGCGCTCGACGCGACGGGCGCGGCGGCCGGCTTGGCCGCAAGCGGCGCGGCGGCGGGCGGCGCGCTCGCGTCGGCGGCGCTCGCGGCGTCGCATGCGGCCGCGTCGGCTGGGTCGGCCGGGTCGGCCGCAGCGGCCTCGCATCCGGTGGCGACGTCGGCGGCGTCGCACGTCGCCGCGGCAAGCGGCGCAACGTCATTGGCGGCGTTGGCGGCTTCCGGCGCAGCCGGTTCCGCGTCGACCGTGAACGGCGAGTCGGCGCCCGGCGCGGCGTCGGCGCATGCTTCGTCCGCGGCCGCTCAGGCGGCGGCGCCCGCCGCTTCGTCCGGTGTCGCCAGCGCGCACGTCTGGAGCGGCTCGATCCAGCAAGCGCCGGCGGGGGCGAACGGCGCGTCGGCGGCGGGCGCGGAGGCGCTGCTCGCTCCCGGCGCCGCAAATCAGATGCCTTCGGGCTCGGCAACGCAGGCCGCGACGGGCGCATCGCAAGCGCGGCCGTCGAGCCTGCAGCAATTGCTCGCGTTGAAGAATCGCGTCCTGATGGAGTTGCAGAAGCACGGGATCGGCAAGCCCGCCGCGAACCTTGCTCCGCCGCCGGCGCCCGCCGCCGGAAGCGCGCAGAAATCGCAGGCTGGTGCCGAGGCTGGGGCGGCGACGTCCGCGGTGGCCGGCTCCGAAACCGCAGGCTCCGAAACGGCGGGCTCAGAGGCCGCGGTCGGATCTGCCGCTGGACCGGCGACGAACGCCGCTTCCGCGCCGGCCGTGACGTCGCCCGCGAGCGTATCGCCGCGCGCGACGGCGCCGCAGGCGCCGTTCAACATGGGCGCCGCGATCGCGGTGGGCGCGGCCGTCGTCGCGCTGATCGCGGGCTTCGCGCTGCGCCGGCGCAAGAAGGGGCCGTCCGCTGACGCGATCGAGCCGGGCGCGTTCACGCCGGCCCCGGCGCTCGATCCGGATGCGGTCGCGGCCATTGCCGGCGCGCCGGCCGAACCCGAAGCGGCGGAAAAGACGCACGAGGCGGGCGAACAGGGCGCGAACGCGGCTGCTCGGCACGCATTGCCGATCGTGCCGTCCGTCGAAACCGACAAGGCGTCGGCGAAGGGCGAATCGATGTCGTCGTCGGCGGCCGGCCCGGACCTCGAGCCGGCTCGCGAGCCGCATGCGCGAGCAGCCGAGCCGTTGACGCTGAAGATGCCGCAGGCGGACGAGCCCGGCAGCGCGCCGTTCGCGGCCAAATCGGCGGCCAAATCGGCGGCCGAGGCGGCGGCCGAGGCGGGCGTCCCGCCGACCGGCGCGAAGCCGGCGCCGTACGCATGGCGACAGGCGTTCCCGCGCGACGCGATCGCCGCGCTCGACAGCCTCGATATGCCGCTGCCGCCGCGCGAGTCGGCGCCTGACGACATCGGCCAAGAAGTGCAATCGCAACCTGTCGAACCGGCGGGTTCGAATGCTTCCCAGGATGCAACTAACGGTCAAGCCGACGCGCATCGGCCGATTGGCGCGGAAGCGCCGCGTGAAGCGGGAGCGCTTGGCGAAGCAAAGCCGGTGGCGGATCGGAATGAGGGCGAACCGTTCGACGATGAAATGCATGCGGCCCGCCCATGGGTTGCCGAGCCGCTGCATGCCACGCCGCCGGGCGGAATCGAGCCTGGCGAAGCGGTAGCGCGGGCGGCTGACTCGTCGGCGATCGAACCGCTGGGCGAAGCCGCGCGGGGGCAGGATGCGCGATCGACCGAGCCGCGATCGTTCGCGACGGAAGCGGGCGCGACGCATCCCGCCGGTCAGCAGGCGGCTCGCGCCGAAGCGACGGAGCCGCAAGCGCCGACGCCGATCGGAGCGGCGCCGGATGTGCACGAGCGGGCGCACGAGCAGGCGCACGCGCAGCGGCAGGCCGGCGCCGTGCCGCAGCAAGCCGCCGTGCCGCACGAGGCTGCCGTGCCGGGCATCGAACTGCCGAACGCGCCGTTGACCGCACATGTCGAGCCGCCGCCGGCGGCTGCGCAGCCCGGCGCAGCGTTCGCTGCACCCGCGCCGGTGCCGGCGTCGTCGAGCAGCGAACCGGCCCGCGAGCTGGCCGCGCCATCGCAGTCCCCGTCCCCGAACTTGCCGCCGCTCGGCGTCGCGCAATTCGGCGCGCTGAACCTCGACTTCGATCTGGAACTGCCGGCTGGCCCGAGCGCGTCGCTGCCGGCATTCACGCCCGAGGCGCTCGCGAAGATCGCGCGCAACAAGCTCGAGCTCGCGTCCGAATACGTCGAGCTCGGCGATCTCGCCGGCGCGCGCACGCTGTTGCACGAGGTGATCGAAGCCGGTCACGCCGACACGCGCGACGAAGCGCGCGTGATGCTCGCCAAGCTCGCCGATCTGTCGTGATGAGATTCGCACTCGGCATTCAATACGACGGCGCGGCGTTCTGCGGCTGGCAGTCGCAGCCGCACGGCAAGACTGTCCAGGACGTGCTCGAGCGGGCGCTCGCCGAATTCGCGCAGACCTCGCTGCACACGACGGTCGCGGGCCGCACCGATACCGGCGTGCACGGCCTCGGCCAGGTCGTCCATTTCGACACGGAGCTCGATCGCGCGGATTTCTCGTGGGTGCGCGGCACGAACGCGTTCCTGCCGCCGACGGTCGCCGTGCAATGGGCGAAGCCGATGCCGGACACGTTCCACGCGCGCTTCGCCGCGTTCGAGCGCACCTATTACTATGCGCTGTACGTGCATCCGGTGCGCTCGCCGATGCTCGCCGCACGCGCGGGCTGGGTCCACACGCCGCTCGACGTCGATGCGATGCGCGAAGCTGCCGAGCACCTCGTCGGCGAGCACGATTTCTCGGCGTTCCGTTCGTCGGAGTGCCAGGCGAAGTCGCCCGTCAAGCATCTGTACCAGATCGGCATCCGCCCCGACGGCGATTTCATCCATTTCCGCTTCCGCGCGAACGCGTTCCTGCACCACATGGTGCGCAACCTGATGGGCTGCCTCGTCGCGGTGGGGCGCGGCCGCTATCCGGCGTCGTGGCTCGCGCAAGTGCTCGAAAGCCGGGACCGCGACTGCGCGGCGCCGACCTTCATGCCCGAAGGGCTCTATCTCGCGCACGTCGGCTATCCGGCCGAATTCGCGGTGCCGCCCGCGCAGCTCGGCAGCGTGCCGTGGAGCAGCGTGTGGGCCGATCTGGACGGACGACCATGATGACCGACAAGACGAAGACAATGGACGATACGCTCGCCGCGGGTGCGCGCGACGACGTGCTTGCCGCCGCGCCGCCGCCGCGCACGCGGATCAAGCTCTGCGGGCTGTCGAAGCCCGGCGACGTCGATTGGGCGGCCGAGCTGGGCGCCGACGCGATCGGCCTCGTGTTCTACCCGAAAAGTCCGCGCGCCGTGACGATCGACCAGGCGGCCGCGCTTGCCGCGCGCGTGCCGCCGTTCGTGTCGGTCGTCGGATTGTTCGTCAATTCGACCGAGGACGAGATCGCGCGCGTCGCGAACGAAGTGCCGCTCACGCTGCTGCAATTCCACGGCGACGAGACGCCCGCGCAATGCGCGTCGCTCGCCGCCGCGGCGCGCCTGCCGTGGCTGCGCGCGCTGCGCGTGGGCGTGGCGGCCAGGCCGGCCGATTTGGTAGAATCGGCTCTTCACTATTCGGCAGCACGCGGCTTGTTGTTCGACACCCTCGTCGAGCACTACGGCGGCAGCGGCAAGGTCTTCGATTGGTCACTTATCCCAGCAGAGCTCGCGCGTCGGGCCGTTTTGAGTGGTGGGTTGAACGCGCAAAACGTCGGTGATGCGATCCGTCAGGTGCGCCCGTTCGCGGTCGATGTCTCGAGCGGCATCGAAACGCCGGGCGCGAAGGGCGTGAAGGATCGCGCCCGCATGGCGGCGTTCGTGCGCGCGGTGCGCGACGCGGACGCCGGGTGATGCCAGCCCGCGCGGCGGGCGCCGGAAACGAGAACCGGCGCGCCGCGCGGTCGAACCGAGAGTGACGTCATGTACAACCTTCCCGATGATCGTGGCCATTTCGGCCCATATGGCGGCGTGTTCGTCGCCGAAACGCTGATTCACGCGCTCGACGAGCTGCGCGCCGCGTATGAGAAATTCAAGAACGACCCCGACTTCGTCGCCGAGTACAACCGCGAACTGAAGCATTTCGTCGGCCGTCCGTCGCCGATCTATCACGCGCAGCGCTGGAGCGACACGCTCGGCGGCGCGCAGATCTACCTGAAGCGCGAAGACCTGAACCACACGGGCGCGCACAAGGTGAACAACGTGATCGGCCAGGCGCTGCTCGCGAAGCGGATGGGCAAGAAGCGGGTGATCGCCGAGACGGGCGCGGGCCAGCACGGCGTCGCGACCGCGACGATCTGCGCGCGCTTCGGCATGGAGTGCGTCGTCTACATGGGCGCGGAAGACGTGCGCCGCCAGGCCGCGAACGTCTATCGGATGAAGCTGCTCGGCGCGACCGTCGTGCCCGTCGAATCCGGCTCGCGCACGCTGAAGGACGCGCTCAACGAAGCGATGCGCGACTGGGTCACGAACATCGAGAACACGTTCTACATCATCGGCACGGTCGCGGGCCCGCACCCGTATCCGATGATGGTGCGCGACTTCCAGCGCGTGATCGGCGACGAGTGCAAGGTGCAGATGCCCGAGCTCGCCGGGCGGCAGCCGGACGCGGTGATCGCGTGCGTCGGCGGCGGCTCGAACGCAATGGGCATCTTCTATCCGTACATCGACGATCAATCGGTGCAGCTGATCGGCGTCGAGGCGGCGGGCGACGGCCTCGACACGGGCCATCACGCGGCGTCGCTGATCGCCGGCAGCCCCGGCGTGCTGCACGGCAACCGCACGTACCTGCTGCAGGACGACAACGGCCAGATCATCGAGACGCACTCGGTGTCGGCGGGCCTCGACTATCCGGGCGTCGGCCCCGAGCACGCGTGGTTGAAGGACAGCGGCCGCGCGCAGTACGTCGGCATCACCGACGACGAAGCGCTGAAGGCGTTCCACGACTGCTGCCGGATCGAGGGGATCATCCCGGCGCTCGAATCGAGCCACGCGATCGCGTATGCGACGAAGCTCGCGCCGACGCTGCCGAAGGACAAAGTCCTGCTCGTCAACCTGTCGGGCCGCGGCGACAAGGACATGCACACGGTCGCCGAGCGATCGGGCATCGCGCTCTGAACCCGAACGATGCGTGACCTGATCGAAGAGCCGGCGGGCGGCGCGGCGAGCGGGGCGGAAGCGGTTCCGGCCGCGGACGCCGCTCGCGCGCGGCCGGCCGGCATCGAACTCATCAACCGCGATTTCCTGACTGAAGCCGCGAGCCTGCCGGACGCGTCGATCGACCTGATCGTCGCCGATCCGCCGTACGGGCTCGGCAAGGATTACGGCAACGACTCGGACAAGCGCTCCGGCGACGACCACCTCGCGTGGACGCGCGAGTGGCTCGAACTCGCGATTCCGAAGCTCAAGTCCACCGGCTCGATGTACGTGTTCTGCACGTGGCAGTACGCGCCCGAGATCTTCAGCTTCCTGAAGACGAGGCTCACGATGATCAACGAGATCATCTGGGACCGGCGCGTGCCGAGCATGGGCGGCACGACGCGCCGCTTCACGTCGGTGCACGACAACATCGGCTTTTTCGCGGTGTCGAAGGGCTATTACTTCGATCTCGATCCGGTTCGCATCCCATACGACGCCGATACGAAGAAGGCGCGCTCGCGCAAGCTGTTCGAAGGCAGCAAGTGGCTCGAGCTCGGCTACAACCCGAAGGACGTGTGGTCCGTGTCGCGCCTGCATCGCCAGCATGCGGAGCGGGTCGACCATCCGACCCAGAAGCCGCTCGAGATCATCGAGCGGATGGTGCTCGCGAGCTGCCCGCCGGGCGGCCGCGTGCTCGATCCGTTCATGGGCAGCGGCACGACCGCGGTGGCCTGCGCGCGGCAGCGGCGCGGCTTCGTCGGCTACGAGATCAACGAAAGCTATTGCGCGATCGCGCGTGAGCGCGTGGCGGCGCTCGCGGCGCCGATCGACGCGTAAGCGTCGCCGCGCGCGCGATAGCGTACGATTTGGAAAAAACCATGTCCCGTATTCAGAATACCTTCGCCGCACTCGCCGCCCAAGGCCGTAAAGGGCTGATTCCGTTCATCACCGCGGGCGATCCCGATCCGGCGAAGACGGTCGAGCTGATGCACGCGCTCGCCGAAGGCGGCGCCGACGTGATCGAGCTCGGCGTGCCGTTCTCCGACCCGATGGCGGACGGCCCCGTGATCCAGCGCTCGTCCGAGCGCGCGCTCGCGAAGGGCGTGACGCTCGCCGGCGTGCTCGGCGACGTGAAGCGCTTCCGCGAGCGCGACCAGAAGACGCCCGTCGTGCTGATGGGCTATGCGAATCCGATCGAGCGGATGGGCGAGGACGCGTTTGCCGCGGCCGCGCGCGACGCGGGCGTCGACGGCGTGCTCGTCGTCGACTATCCTCCGGAGGAATCGCACGATTTCGCCGCGAAGATGCGCGCGGTGGGCATCGATCCGATTTTCCTGCTCGCGCCGACGTCGACCGACGACCGGATCGCCGCCGTCGGCCACGTGGCGAGCGGCTACGTCTACTATGTATCGCTCAAGGGCGTGACGGGCGCCGGAAATCTGGATGTTTCCAGCATTGCGGGTAAAATCCCGGCCATCAAGTCGCGCGTGCCGCTGCCGATCGGGGTCGGTTTCGGCATCCGCGACGCCGCGACGGCGCGCGCGGTGGCCGAGGTGGCGGACGCCGTCGTGATCGGCAGCCGCCTCGTCCAGTTGCTGGAGCAGGCCGCGCCGGAGAACGCCGCCGCCGAACTCGAGGCGTTCGTCGCCGAGCTGCGCGCCGCGATCGACGGCGCGGCCGAGCCGGCCGCGTAAGCGACGCGCGGGACACGTCAACACAAGCTGACCGCGGGCCGGGGGCAGAACGCCCGGCCCGCCACCGAACAGGAAACCATACGATGAGCTGGCTCGACAAACTGTTGCCGCCGAAGATCAAGCAGACCGATCCGAAAAGCCGCAAGGGGATTCCCGAGGGCCTGTGGGTCAAGTGCCCGTCGTGCGAAGCGGTGCTGTACCGTAACGACGTCGACGCGAATCAGCACGTGTGCCCGAAGTGCGATCACCACATGCGGATCGGCGCGCGCGAGCGCCTCGACGCGCTGCTCGATCCGGAGGGCCGCTACGAGATCGGCCAGGAGATCGTGCCGGTCGATTCGCTGAAGTTCAAGGACAGCCGCAAGTATCCTGATCGTCTGAAGGAAGCGATGGACGAGACGGGCGAGACCGACGCGATGGTCGTGATGGGCGGCGCGATCCACACGCTGCCCGTGGTCGCCGCGTGCTTCGAGTTCTCGTTCATGGGCGGCTCGATGGGCTCGGTCGTCGGCGAGCGCTTCGTGCGCGGCGCGCAGAACGCGCTCGAGCAGCAGGTGCCGTTCATCTGCTTCACCGCGTCGGGCGGCGCGCGGATGCAGGAAAGCCTGCTGTCGCTGATGCAAATGGCGAAGACCACCGCGATGCTGACGAAGCTCTCCGAGGCGAAGCTGCCGTTCATTTCGGTGCTGACCGATCCGACGATGGGCGGCGTGTCGGCGAGCTTCGCGTTCTTGGGCGACGTCGTGATCGCCGAGCCGAAGGCGCTGATCGGCTTCGCGGGCCCGCGCGTGATCGAGCAGACGGTGCGCGAGAAGCTGCCGGAAGGCTTCCAGCGCGCCGAGTTCCTGCTGACGACGGGCGCGATCGACATGATCGTCGACCGCCGCAAGATGCGCGACGAGATCGCGCAACTGCTCGCGCTCTTGCAGCGCCAGCCGGCCGACGCGCTGGCTTGACGGCCGCGCGCATGATCGCACCACCGCGCGTCGCTCGGCTTGCGCCGAGCGGCGCGTTTGTTTTTTCGGCGGATTCTCCCGGACTCGCCGCTTTGACTCGCAGTTGAATTCGATGAGCACTTTTCCCACTCTCGACGCGTGGCTCTCGCATCTCGAAAGCGCGCATCCCGTCGGCATCGACATGGGCCTGACCCGCATCGGCCAGGTCAAGGACGCGCTGAAGCTCGCGTTCGCGTGCCCGGTGGTCACCGTCGGCGGCACGAACGGCAAGGGCTCGACCTGCGCGTTCGTCGAGACGATTCTCGTGCGCGCGGGCTATAAGGTCGGCTGCCACACGTCGCCGCATCTGCTGCGCTTTAACGAGCGCGCGCGCATCGACGGGCGGATCGTCGAGGACGCCGAGCTGCTTCCGCACTTCGAGGCGGTCGAGGCGGCGCGCACGAGCCTGCCGGAGCCGGTGTCGCTCACGTATTTCGAGTTCACGACGCTCGCGATCATGCACCTGTTCGCGTCGCGCGGGCTCGACGCGGTGATCCTCGAAGTCGGGCTCGGCGGCCGGCTCGACGCGGTCAACGTGATCGACACCGATTGCGCGATCGTGACGAGCATCGACGTCGACCACATCGAATACCTCGGCGACACCCGCGAGAAGATCGCGTTCGAGAAGGCGGGCATCTTCCGCGCCGGCAAGCCCGCGATCTGCGGCGACCCGGCGCCGCCGCAGACGCTCGTCGACCACGCGGCGGCGATCGGCGCGGACCTCTGGCTCGTCGGGCGCGACTTCCGCTTCGCGACGCAGCCGGGCAGCGAGCGCCAGCAATGGACGTACGTCGGCCGCGACAAGCGCTATCCGGCGCTCGCGTATCCGGCGCTGCGCGGCGCGAACCAGCTGCTCAACGCATCGGCCGCGCTCGCCGCGCTCGAGGCGCTGCGCGAGCGTCTGCCCGTGTCCGCGCAGGACATCCGGCTCGGGCTCGCGAACGTCGAGTTGCCGGGGCGCTTCCAGGTGCTGCCCGGCAAGCCGCTCGTGCTGCTCGACGTCGCGCACAACCCGCACGCGGCCGCGGTGCTTGCGCAGAATCTCGACAGCATGGGCTACTACCCGTACACGCACGCGGTGTTCGGCGCGATGGCCGACAAGGATCTCGCCGGAATCGTCGCGCGCCTGAAGGGCTCGATCGATCACTGGCATCTGACCGACCTGCCGTTGCCGCGCGCCGCGTCGGCTGACGTGCTCGAGCGCGTGCTGCGCGGCGCGGGCGTCGAGAGCGGCGCGCAGCACAGCGTCACGCGCCACGCGAGTCCGGCCGACGCGTTCCTCGATGCACTAAAAAGCGCATCCGACAATGATAGAATCTTGGTTTTCGGTAGCTTCTACACGGTAGCGGGCGTGATGCCCGTCGTGGACCGCCGCCATGACCACTGACTGACGAGTAGCTTCGGGTTCAGCCATACATGGGAATTTTCTCGTTCGGCAAGAAAGAGGACGACGCGCCGCAAAGGCGCGGGTCGCGGTCCGGCGCCCGGACCGTGCGCACCGAACGCGTGGAGCGCCGGTCGCGCCGCACCGAGCGGCCCGACACCGACGCACTGCTGCTCGATCCGACCCTTCCTGAAAAACAACGCGCGCGCCGGCGCCTCGTCGGCGCGATCGCGCTCGTCGTCGCCGCGGTGATCGTGCTGCCGATGGTGCTCGATTCGCATCCGAAGCCCGTCACCGACGACGTCCAGATCGACATTCCGAACCGTCCGTCGCACCAGGCGGCCGCCGCGAACGACGAAGACGCGTCGGACCTCCAGGCGGGCGTCGCGCACGACGAGCCGCCCGCGTCCGAAACGGCCGCGACCGCGAGCGTCGCGCCCGCCGCGCCGGCGCCGGCGCCCGCGCCCGTCGCGACCGCGAAGACGGACGCGAAGCACACGCAGGACGCGAAGCACACGCAAACCGCCGCCGCGAAGGCGCCGAGCGCCGCGCAGAAGCCGGCCGCGCAGCCGTCGCAGGATGCCGCGGCGGCGCGCGCCTCGGCCGACGGCGACGCGTCGTCGCCCGCATCGCCGCCCGGCGCGCGCTTCGCGCTGCAGCTCGGCTCGTTTCGCGACGACGCGACCGCCCGCGACTGGGCGGCGAAGTTGAAAGCGGCGGGCGTGCCCGCGTATGTCGAGCATCGCAAGCAGGCCGACGGCAGTACGGCTACACTGTTGCGCGCGGGGCCGTTCGCCGATCGCGCGGCCGCCTCCTCCGCGATCGCGAAGGTGCGCGAAGCGGGCCTCACGCAGTAAAGGGCGATGCTGACCGCTTTCGATTACGCCGTCCTGCTGGTGATCGGTCTGTCGGCGATGCGCGGCGCGTGGCGCGGCTTCGTCGGCGAGATCTTCGGCCTGATCGGCTGGATCGCCGCATTTTTGATCGCGTGCCGATTCGTCGGCGTCGTGCTGCCCTACATTCCGGCGACTTGGCCGGGCGGCGCGTTGACTCAGTGGGCCGTCGCGTTCGCGTTGATCGTCATCGGCGTCGTGCTCGTCGCGGGCGTCGCGAACGCGTTGCTGTCGCGGATCGCGCAGGCGACGGGCCTGGGCGGCGTCGACCGGTCGCTCGGCATGATGTTCGGCCTCGTGCGCGGCGTGCTGCTCGTGCTGCTGCTCGTCGCCGGGGCCGGCTTGACCGAGCTGCCGAAACAGGATTTCTGGCGCGACGCGTTGTTGCGTCCGTTCGCCGAACAGGGCGTGCGCGAGCTGAAGCCGCTCTTGCCCGACGGGCTCGCTGCGTACATTCACGTCTGATCCGCGCGAGCGCACCGACCGAACCGTTTTTTGTATCGTTGAAGGACATGCCATGTGCGGCATCGTAGGCGTTATCTCCCAGTCTCCGGTCAACCAGCTCGTCTATGACAGCCTGCTGCTGCTGCAGCACCGCGGTCAGGACGCGGCGGGCATCGCGACGGCGGACGGCAGCAATTTCCACATGTACAAGGCGAACGGCATGGTGCGCGACGTGTTCCGCACGCGCAACATGCGCAGCCTGCCCGGCACGGCCGGGATCGGTCAGGTCCGTTATCCGACGGCGGGCTCCGCGTCGAGCGAAGCCGAAGCGCAACCGTTCTACGTGAACGCGCCGTTCGGCATCATCCTCGCGCACAACGGCAATCTGACGAACTGGCAACAGTTGAAGGACGAGATGTTCCGGATTGACCGCCGCCACATCAACACGAATTCCGACAGCGAAGTGCTGCTGAACGTGCTCGCGCACGAGCTGCAACTGTCGACGACGGGCCTCGAGCTCGATCCGGATTCGCTGTTCAAGGCGGTCGCGGGCGTGCACCGCCGCGCGCACGGCTCGTACGCGATCGTGTCGCTGATCGCGGGCTGCGGCCTGCTCGCGTTCCGCGATCCGTTCGGCATCCGCCCGCTTTGCATCGGCAAGCTCGAGACCGAGCAGGGCACCGAGTGGATCGTCGCGTCGGAATCGGTCGCGGTGGAGGGCATCGGCTTCGAGTTCGTTCGCGACGTGCAGCCGGGCGAGGCGGTCTTCATCGACGTGAACGGCAAGTTCCACAGCCGCCAGTGCGCGGACAAGCCGAGCCTGAACCCGTGCATGTTCGAGTACGTGTACCTCGCGCGTCCGGATTCGTGCCTCGACGGCGTGCCTGTGTACAACGTCCGCCTGCGCATGGGCGACTACCTCGCCGAGAAGGTCAAGCGCGAGCTGCCGAACGTGCCGATCGACGTCGTGATGCCGATTCCCGATTCGTCGCGGCCGGCGGCGATGCAGGTGGCGGCGAAGCTCGGCGTCGAGTACCGCGAAGGCTTCTTCAAGAACCGCTACGTCGGCCGCACGTTCATCATGCCGGGCCAGGCGGTGCGCAAGAAGTCGGTGCGCCAGAAGCTCAACGCGATGAGCATCGAGTTCAAGGACAAGCACGTGCTGATCGTCGACGATTCGATCGTGCGCGGCACCACGTCGCACGAGATCGTGCAGATGGCGCGCGACGCGGGCGCGAAGTCGGTGATCTTCGCGTCGGCGGCGCCGCCCGTGAAGTTCCCGAACGTCTACGGCATCGACATGCCGACGCGCGGCGAGCTCGTCGCGCACGGCCGCACCGACGAGGAAGTCGCGAAGATCATCGGCGCCGATTACCTGATCTATCAGGACGTCGACGATCTGCGCCGCGCGGTGCGCGACATCAATCCGTCGCTCGAGCGCTTCGAGGCGTCGTGCTTCGACGGCGAGTACATCACGGGCGACGTCACGCCCGAGTATCTCGACGCGATCGAGCGCGCGCGTCTCGCGCCCGCGTCGCAGGCCGATCGCGATTCGAACGGCGAAGGCGCCGAGCGCTCGCAGATGAACCTGCAGCTGTCGGTCGAGTGAGCGCCCCGCGCACATGACCGAAAAGGCGTGATACGATGAGGCCTTGCGTCGATTTGATTTCAGCTTGCGGACGCGGGGCAACCCAAAACAGCTAAAGCGAAGGCCGGCGAGCAGCGCCACGCCGGCCCGAGTCGATAGCTGTTCGTACCGCACACTAAGCCCGCTGATGCCGACGCATGAGCGGGCTTTTTGTTGGTCTGCGCATTCGCCGCGCGGCGCGCACGGCGGCGATGCGCTTGAAAACGGATGAACGGAACATGGACGATTCTCTCAACTTCGACACGCTCGCCGTGCGCTCGGGCACGCTGCGCAGCGAATTCAACGAACATTCGGAAGCGCTCTTCCTGACGTCGAGCTTCTGCTACGCGAGCGCGGCCGAGGCGGCCGAGCGCTTCAAGCATTCGGAAGACTATTACACGTACTCGCGCTTCACGAACCCGACCGTCACGATGTTCCAGGATCGCCTCGCGGCGCTCGAGGGCGGCGAGGCGTGCATCGCGACCGCGTCCGGGATGGCGGCGATCACGTCGGTCGTGATGGCCGCGTTGCAGGCGGGCGACCACCTCGTCAGCTCGCGCAGCCTGTTCGGCTCGACGCTCGGGCTGTTCGGGCAGATCTTCGCGAAGTTCGGCATCGAGACGACGTTCGTCGATCCGGCCGATCTCGACGCATGGCGTGCCGCCGTGCGCCCCGAGACGAAGATGTTCTTCCTCGAGACGCCGTCGAACCCGATGACCGAGCTCGCCGACATCGAGGCGATCGGCAAGATCGCGAAGGCGGCGAACGCGCTGTTCGTCGTCGACAACTGTTTCTGCAGCCCGGTGCTGCAGCAGCCGCTCAAGCTCGGCGCGGACGTCGTGATGCACTCGGCGACCAAGTTCCTCGACGGCCAGGGCCGCGTGCTCGGCGGCGCGCTCGTCGGCTCGAAGGCGTTCATCATGGAGAAGGTGTTCCCGTTCGTGCGCACCGCGGGGCCGACGCTGTCCGCGTTCAACGCGTGGGTGCTGCTCAAGGGCATGGAGACGCTGTCGCTGCGCGTGAACCGGCAATCGGAGAACGCGCTCGAGATCGCTCGCTGGCTCGAGGCGCATCCGGCCGTCAAGCGCGTGTTCTATCCGGGGCTCGAATCGCATCCGCAATACGCGCTCGCGAAGCGCCAGCAGAAGTCGGGCGGCTCGGTCGTGTCGTTCGAGCTGAAGGGCGACACGCCCGAGCAGCAGCGCGCGAACGCATGGCGCGTGATCGACGGCACGAAGATCGTGTCGATCACCGCGAATCTCGGCGACACGCGCACGACGATCACGCATCCGGCGACGACGACGCACAGCCGCATCACGCCTCAGGCGCGCGAGGCGGCGGGGATCACCGAGGGGCTGATCCGGCTTGCGGTCGGGCTGGAGGACCCGGCGGACATTCGCGACGATCTCGCGCGGGGGCTCGAGGGCTGACGCTGAAAATCTTGCGGCGCGCACGCATGCATGGCGCATGGCGCGCGCGTCGAGCCGCATCGCCTTGCTTCGCATCGCTTCGCTTTGTTTCGCTTTGTTTCGCCTTGCTTGGCTTCGCGCGGTGCCGCGTGAAGCGTGGGAGCGAGCCGCGACACACCGCACCGGGCCGCGACGCGCCGCCTTCGGCGCGTTCGCGCCAACTGCTAAGCTGGCCGTTCGAATGCATCGAACCAGAAGCGTCCCCATGTTTCAGGCCGGCATCGGCATCAATTTCGAAGCGGCGTTGCGCGACGTGGCCGAATACTGGTCGCCGCGCGTCGTCGGGCGCGTGAACGATCAGTACGTGAAGGTCGCGAAGCTGAAGGGCGAATTCACATGGCACAAGCACGCCGACGAGGACGAGATGTTCTACGTCGTCTACGGCAGCTTGCGCATTCGATTCGAGGATCGCGACGTCGTGCTGAACGCGGGCGACTTCTGCATCGTGCCGAAGCACACGATGCACAACCCGGTCGCCGGGGAAGCGTGCGGGATCGCGCTGATCGAGACCGTCGCGACGCTGCACACGGGCGACACGCCGCGGCCGCTCGCGAAGAGCATCGACGCTCAGCTGGCCGGCTGACCCTCGCGCGCGACGATTGTCGAGCGCATGTCGTCGTACATCCATCGCAGCGTTTCGTCGAGCGGCGTGCGGTGCGTGTCGCCGATCGCGCCGCGCAGCTTCTGCCGCGAACCGACCAGCTTCTTCACTTCGTTCGCGCGCACGAAGCGCGGATCGACGCTGACGGCGATCACGTAGCCTGCGATACGCGCGAGCATCGCCAGCACCTCTTTCAACGCATAGCCGCGCTCCGCGCATACGTTGAACGTCTCGCCCGCCGGCGCGGCGTCGATGAGCCGCGCGTACGCGTCGACGATGTCGCGCACGTCGGAGAAATCGCGGCTCACGTCGAGATTGCCCAGCGAGATGCGCGACTCGCCGCGCGCGTAGTGCGCGACGAGCTTCGGCAGCAGATACGCGTCGCTCTGGCCGACGCCCGTGTAGTTGAACGGTCGCGCGATCACGATCGGCAGGCGGTCGAACCAGAGCCTCGCCATGTATTCCATCGCGAGCTTGCTGACCGCGTAGTCGTTCGCCGGCGACGGCGGCGTCGTTTCATCGAGCACTTCGGTCGGCGCATTGCCGTAGACGTTCGCGCTGCTTGCGAGCAGCACCGCGTTCGGGCGCGTGTCGAGGCCCTCGAGCGACGCGAGCAGGTTGCGCGTGCCAACCACGTTGACGAGGTACGTATCCTGCGGATTGCCGTGCGCGACATGCGCGCGCGCCGCGAGATGCACGACCGCGTGCGGCCGGGCATCGGCGACCGCCGCGTGCAGCGAGTCGACGTCGAGCAGATCCGCCTTCACGCATCGCCAGCGCCGCAGCAGCGGATCGCCGAGCACGTCGGTGTTGGGGGCGACCGTGCCCCACACGTCGTAGCCGTCCGCTTCGAGGCGTGCGGCGAGATGGCGCCCGGTGAAGCCTGCGATGCCGGTGACGAGCGCGCGACGCGCGCCGGGTTCAGAAGGTTTCATGGTGACTGTTGCGCGTGATGTCGGCCTCGACCATCATACGGCACAGCGCTTCGAGCGTCGTCTGCGGCGTCCAGCCGAGCTTTTCCTTCGCCTTGTCCGCACAGCCGATCAGCAGATCGACTTCGGCGGGGCGGTAGAACTTCGGATTCACCGACACGAGCACGTTGCCCGTCGCGGTGTCGATTCCGCGCTCGTCCTCGGCCTTGCCGCTCCATTCGAGTTGATAGCCCGCCGCCGCGAACGCCATCCGCACGAAATCGCGCACCGTCTCGGTGCGGTTCGTCGCGAGCACGTAGGTGTCGGGCTCGTCCGCCTGTAGCATTCGCCACATTCCTTCCACGTATTCGAGCGCGAAGCCCCAATCGCGCTTTGCGTCCATGTTGCCGAGCTCGAGCCGGCTCGCCTTGCCGAGCTTGATCTTCGCGACGGTGTCGGTGATCTTGCGCGTGACGAACTCGCGGCCGCGCAGCGGCGACTCGTGATTGAACAGGATGCCGCTCGAGCCGAAGATGCCGTACGACTCGCGGTAATTGACCGTCGTCCAGTGCGCGAACAGCTTCGCGACGCCGTACGGGCTGCGCGGATAGAACGGCGTGCTCTCGGTCTGCGGAATCGCCTGCACCTTGCCGAACATCTCCGACGTCGACGCCTGGTAATAGCGCGTCTTCGGGTTCACGATGCGAATCGCCTCGAGCAGGTTCAGCGCGCCGAGGCCCGTGACGTCGGCCGTCGTCGTCGGTTGGTCGAACGACACGCCGACGAAGCTCTGCGCGGCGAGGTTGTACAGCTCGCCCGGCCGGGTCCGTTCGATGAGGCGCAGGCTCGAACCGAGATCGGTCAGATCGTGCTCGACGAGCGTCAGGTTCGGATGCTTGTCGACGCCCAGTTCGGCGATGCGCCAGAAGTTGACCGAGCTCGTGCGGCGATACGTGCCGACGACTTCGTAGCCCTTGTCGAGCAGGAGCTTCGTCAGATAAGCGCCGTCCTGGCCCGTTATCCCGGTGATGATCGCCTTGCGTGCTTGGGTCATTGCGGTTTCCTAATCGAACGATGGGGGAATCGGATCATGCGGACGCGCGCGCGGCGCCCGCGAGCGCCAGCCGGGGCGCGCCGCGCGTCAGGCGCCGCTCGAAGCCGTACCAGCTCGCGCTCGCGTACGCGAGCGTGATGCCGAACGCGAGCGCCGCCGTCAGGTAGCGGTTCAGATGCAGCGGCCAGAGCGCGTACAGCACGCTCAGGTGGACCAGATAGATCGTGTAGCTGACGGTGCCGACATAGACGAGCGCCGGATTCGTCAGCACGCGCTGCACGAGGCCGCGGCCGCGCAGCGCGATCACGACGATCGACGTGCAGAGCACGAGCGAGATGCTGTAGAGCGTCGCATTGGAAAGCGGCGTGTTCGCCGCGCGAAAGCGCGGATACGACAGATGCAGCCACGCGAGCACGGCGAGCGCCGCGCAGGCGGCGGCGATCGCCGCGCCGTAGTACGGCTCGAGCGCGCGGCGGTCGCGGCGCAGCACGACGGCGATGAGCGCGCCCGCGGCGAGCAGATCCATCCGGAACGGCGTCAGGTAGTAGATCGGCCAGAACGAATCGAACCACGGCGTCGCGATCGCGCGCAAGAGCGGCGCGGCGGCGATCAGCGCGGCCGCGACCCACGCGAGCGCGCGCTCGGGAACGAGCAGCACGACGAACGGCCAGAAGATGTAGAACTGCTCCTCGACGGCGAGCGACCACAGCACGTTCAGGCTTTCGTGCCCGATGCCGCCGAGCGACAGGCCGATGTTCGTCGAGAAGAACGCATACCAAGGCCAGTGCCTGGCCCACTCGACGCCGAACAGCAGCGACGACGCGACGAGCAGCAGCAGATACGGCGGCAGGATGCGGCGCACGCGGCGCGCGTAGAAGTAGCCGAAGTACGATTCGCCGCGCGCCTTGCGCTCGAGCAGGATGCCGGTGATGAGCAGGCCGCTCAGCACGAAGAAGAGATCGACGCCGATCCAGAGCGGCGCCTTGAGCGCATGCTGGAAGAACACGGCGAGCACGGCGAACGCACGCAGGCCGTCGAGCTGGACGATGCGGCCGGCGTGGGCGGGCGGGGCAACGAGCGTATCGCGAGTCGTCATCGGGCGTGGGGGCGGACGACGACGATTCGATGCGGGCCGCGCGCGGCGCTTTCGTCGCTCGGATCGTCGTGCATCCGCTGAAATAAATGAAAGATCGAACTGAAATCGATTCTAGGGAAAAGAAATCGGCAAAAAAACGCGCCGAGATTCGTTCGACTTTCTCCGATACGGCGCGGCGACCGGGTCGGCCGCGTGAGCGGCGAACGCGGCGTGAAATTCGATTCCGATCTTTTTTATCGTGCGCACATCGCAGTGCGGCATTTCCTACGCGGCCGGCGCGGGCCGCCGGTCGTTCCTGCCGGCGCAGGGCCGCATGAAACGGCTAGAAACGATCATTCGATACGCGATTGCACATCGAAATATCCGCAAATATTTCCAAATTTCTTGTGAATATTTTTGCTTGTAACCTGCTTCGCATCGTTTGAAACCTATTTTGCGATGCGTGCATGCGTCGCAAACGCACGAGCGTTTCGCGCGTTTGGCTCGCATTTGCGCCGGACGCGCGCCGGCGTTTCGTCACGGTCGAAGGGAGAGGCGTTTTGCGACGTTTGATGCTAATGGGAGTGGCGGCGTGCGCGGCGGCGGCGTTCGCGGGCGCCGCGCAGGCGGAGAACGTGCTGCCCGCGACGACGTCGTGGATCGGCAATACCTATGGTTACGGCGACGGCACGTGGACGCAGATCGACATTCGCGCGATCGCGGTCACGCCCGACGGCAAGGTGTACACGAACGCGCCATGGGACGAGAGCGGCGCGGAGGCGAGCGTCTATCAGGACGGCAAGATGCTCGGCTTCGCGGGCGGCACGCACGGCTGGGGCAACGCGGGCGGCAGCGCGATCGCGGTCAACGGCCGCTATGCGTACGTGGCGATCGCGGTCGGCAACGAGAAAGGGCGGCTCGTCTCGCCGGGCATCTGGCCGGACAAGGGCCGGCAGTGGTACGGGATCTCGCGCCGCGAGATCGGCGACGTGAAGCAGGCCGCGCCGTTTCGCAGCGCGAAGGCGGGCGATGCGCGCGCGAAGCTCGCGGCGAGCTTCCTGATGGTCAACGACGTGCCGACCGACACGCGCGCGGAAGTCGCGGGGCTCGCCGCGAACGACAGCGTGCTGTACGCGACCGATCCGCTGCACGACACCGTCGGCGTGTACGACGCGCAGACGATGCAGAAAAAAGGCTCGTGGAGCGCGCACGAGCCGGGCCGGATCGCGCTCGCGGGCGACGGCACGCTGTGGCTGCTGACCGACACGGTGAACGGCCCGGCGAAGCTCGCGCACGTGCGCCCCGACGGCCGCGCGATCGACGACGCGCCCGAGCTGCCGCCGGGCACCGACGCCGTGGACGTCGCGGCCGACGCGAAGGGCCGCGTGCTGATCGCCGACAACGGCCCGCGCCAGCAGATCCTGATCTTCTCGAAACCCGCCGACGGCGGCTATGCGATGTCCGGCACGCTCGGCGAGCGCGGCGGCATCTTCTCGGGCTACGCGGGACGGCCGGGGCCGCAGCGCTTCAACGGGCTGACGGGCGTCGGCGTGGATCGCGCGGGCAACGTCTACGTCGCGACGAACGGCATCGGCCCGCGCCACGGCACGATCGGCGCGGGGCTCGGCAGCACGCTCGAGAGCTACGCGCCCGACGGCCGGCTGCGCTGGCAGGTGCAGGGCCTGTTGTTCGTCGACGGCGCGTGGATCGATCCGGGCCGCCCGAACAGCGTCTACACCGGCAACAAGCGCTTCGAGCTCGATCTGTCGAAGCCCGTCGGCAAGGAATGGAAATATGCGGGATTCCTGTCGAACCGCTTCAAGTATCCGGACGATCCGGTGTTCAACACCGATCAATGGCCCGGCATGCCGTTCGCGCGCAAGGTCGCCGGCCGCACGTTCCTCTATCTGACCGACATGTACGCGGATCATCTGAAGATCTACCGCTTCGATGCGAAGCGCGACGGCGAGACCGCGATTCCGTCGGGGCTGCTCGCCGGGCGCGCGCGGCCCGTCGACAAGGTGCCGAACCGGCCGTCGGGCGGCGACTGGATCTGGCGCGACGCGAACGGCAACGGCCGCTTCGACGAAGGCGAATTCGAGCTGAACACGACCGGCAAGGGCATGGCGGGCGGCTGGGGCTGGTGGGTCGACACGAGCGGCGACATCTGGCGCACGAGCGACACGCGCGGCATCCGGCGCTTTCGTTTCGGCGGGCTCGACAAGGCCGGCAACCCGATCTACTCGTACGACAAGCTGACGACGTATCCGACGCCCGCGCCGTTTACCGAGCTGCGCCGCGCGCTGTACGACGCGTCGAGCGACACGCTGTACGTGACGGGCTACACGGCCGACGCGCCGCGCGTGGGCGGCCTGTCGAAGGAGGTGGGGCGCGTGCTCGTGCGCTTCGACAAGTGGTCGAGCGGCACGCCTGTCGTGCGCTACCAGGTTTCGCTGCCGTGGCAGCTCGACGCGAAGCCGATCTTCACGCTGATCGGGCTGACGCTCGAGGGGCGCTATCTGTTCGGCGTCGAGCCGGTCGGCACCGTGCATGTGTACGACAAGGACAGCGGCCGCGAACTCGGCGTGATCAAGCCGGGGCCGGAAGTGGGGCGCGCGTCCGGCTGGGTCGACGTGCCGTTCGGCATCAGCGCATACCGGCGCGAGAACGGCGAATACCTGATCTTCGTCGAGGAGGACGCGCGCGGCAAGGTGATGATGTATCGATGGAGGCCGCAATGATCGGCGCAGCGGCGAAAGCGGTCGCGAACGCAGCGGGGCGGCGCTATGGATAAAGGCATTCTGAAGAACGTCGCGATCAATTTCTTCGGATTGATCCTGCCGACTTTCGTGTCGCTCGTGACGGTGCCCGCGTACATCAAGGCGCTCGGCGTCGAGCGCTACGGCGTCGTGAGCCTCGTGTGGACGCTGATCGGCTATTTCGGAATCCTCGATCTCGGCATGAGCATGGCCGCGCAGAACCACATCTCGAAGGCGCTCGCGAGCGGCGACGCGAAAGAGAGCGCGCGCGTGTTCTGGAGCGCGTTCTGGCTCAATCTCGCGACCGGGATCGCGGGCGGCCTTCTGATCTACTTCGGCGCGTTCCTGTACACCGCGTACTTCACGAAAGTGTCGGTCGAACTGCAGCACGAGGTGTATCTCGCGCTGCCGTGGCTCGCGCTCGCGATTCCGCTCGCGAACGTGTCGTGGGTGTTCGCGGGCGCGATCAACGGCGCCGAGCGTTTCGGCGTGTTCAACACGAACCAGACGATCGGCACGTTCCTGTTCCAGCTGATGCCGCTCTTCGCCGCGTGGCTCGTCGCGCCGACGCTGCAGGTCGTGCTCGCGGCGGCCGTCGGCGCGCGCTTGATCGCCGCCGTGATGCTCGGCGCGGCGAGCATGAAGGTGCTCGGCATCCGCAGGATCGAGCCGCCGCAGCTCGGCACCGCGAAAGGGCTCTTCAATTTCGGCGGCTGGATGCTGATCGCGAGCACGACGAGCATGATCGCCGACACGCTCGACCGCGTGATGCTCGGCGCCGGGCTCGGCGCGAAGTACGTCACGTATTACACGGTGCCGCAGAACCTCGTCACGCGCCTGAACATGCTGCCGAACGCGCTCGTGCGCACGCTGTTTCCGCGGCTGTCGGCGCTCGGGCGCGATCACGCGGACACGCTCGTCAAGCAGTCGCTCGAATTCCTGAACGGCGTGTTCACGCCGATCGCGATCGCCGCGATCTTCGCGCTCGGGCCGTTTCTCGCGCTGTGGGTCGGCAGGGATCTCGCGGAGCTGTCGGCGCCCGTCGGGCGCGTGCTCGTGATCAGCGTGTGGCTCGTCGGCCAGGCGAGCGTCACGCGCATCCTGATCCAGTCGCAGGTCAACCCTGCGCGCGCGGCGGCCGCGGGCCTCGTGCAGATGCCGTTCTTCGTCGGCGCGCTGTGGGTCGGCATCCATCATTTCGGGCTGATCGGCGCGGCCGTCGTCGTCGCGGCGCGCGCGCTCGTCGATTACGGCGTGCTGCTGTATCTGTCCGCGATCCGGATGCGCGCGATCGCGCTCGACATGTTCGCGCACCTCGCATTCCTGCTGGCGAGCCTGTACGTCGCGCCCGCGCTGCCGGGCCTGGCCGCCGCGATCGCCGGATGCGCGGCGGCGGTCGCGCTGAACGTCGGCTGGTCGATCACGATGACGCCCGGCATGCGCGCGCTCGCGCGCAGCGTGCTCGTGCGCCTGAACTCGAGGAAGAGCGTATGAATCGCGATCTTGCAGAACATCCGTTGCAACGCGCCGCGACGTTCCAGGACGTCGAGCGCGCCGCGCGCGACGCGCGCGTCGCCGATGCGCCGCCGCCCCCGCTCCGTGCGCGCGATGCGGCCCGGCCGCTGCGCGTCGCGATCGTCCATGACTGGCTCGTCACCTACGCGGGCGCCGAGCGCGTGCTCGAGCAGATCGTCGCGTGCTTTCCGGACGCGGATCTCTTCAGCCTCGTCGATTTTCTCGACGACCGCACGTTCCTGCGCGGCAAGCCGGTCACGACGTCGTTCATCCAGAAGCTGCCGTACTCGCGCACCAAGTACCGCAGCTACCTGCCGCTGATGCCGCTCGCGATCGAGCAGCTCGACGTGTCCGCTTACGATCTCGTCATTTCGAGCAGCCATGCGGTCGCGAAGGGCATTCTCACCGGGCCGGACCAGGTGCACGTGAGCTACGTGCATTCGCCGATCCGCTATGCGTGGGACCTGCAGCATCAGTACCTCGAACAATCGCAGTTGACGCGCGGGGTCAAATCGGCGCTCGCGCGGCTGATCCTGCATTACATCCGCAACTGGGACGTGCGCACGTCGAATTCGGTCGACCGCTTCGTCGCGAACTCGGCGTTCATCGCGCGGCGCATCCACAAGGTCTATCAGCGCGACGCGGCGGTCGTGTTTCCGCCCGTCGACGTGGACGCGTTCACGCTGTCGACGCACAAGGAAGACTTCTATCTGACCGCGTCGCGGATGGTGCCGTACAAGAAAATCGATCTGATCGTCGACGCGTTCGCGCAGATGCCCGAGCGGCGGCTCGTCGTGATCGGCGACGGCCCCGACATGCGCAAGATCCGCGCGAAGGCCGCGCCGAACGTCGAAATCATGGGCTATCAGCCGTTCTCGGTGCTGCAGGACCGGATGCGCCGCGCGAAAGGGTTCGTGTTCGCGGCCGAGGAGGATTTCGGGATCTCGGTCGTCGAGGCGCAGGCGTGCGGCACGCCCGTCATCGCGTTCGGCAAGGGCGGCGCGCTCGAGACGGTGCGCGACGCGGCGTCGCACGAACGGCCGACCGGCGTGTTCTTCGACGAGCAGAGCGTGCGCGCGATCGTCGAAGCGGTCGACGATTTCGAGCGTGCGCCGGGCCGTTTCACGCCGGAGGACTGTCGCGCGAACGCCGAGCGGTTCTCCGCCGCGCATTTCCGCCGGCGCTTCGTCGCGCAGATCGATGCGCTCCTGCCGAACGCGCAGGCGCGCGCGAAGCGCGCGGACGCGACGCGGCCGAGCGGCCGCGCGGCGCTCGCGGCGAGCGGCCTGAAGGCGCTCGTGCTCGACCAGAGCGGCGTGCTGGGCGGCGCCGAGCTGTCGCTGCTCGAGATCATGAAGCATCTGCGCGATTCGGCCGACGTCGTGCTGTTCGACGACGGCCCGTTTCGCGCGGCGCTCGACGAAGCGGGCGTGCATGTCGACGTCGTCGGGCAGCGCGCGCTAGCGGGCGTGCACAAGCAGGGCGGCGTGTCGCTGCGCGCGGCGGGCAGCCTGCTCGCGCTGGTGCGCGAGGTGGCGCGCCGCGCGCGCGAGTTCGACGTGATCTACGCGAACACGCAGCGCGCGATGGTGGTCGGCGCGCTTGCCGGGCGGCTCGCGCGCAAGCCGGTCGTCTGGCATTTGCGCGACATCGTCAGCGACGCGCATTTCGGCCCGAAGCAGCGGCTCGCGATCAAGCAATGCGCGCGGCTCGGCGTGACGCGCGTGATCGCGAACTCGGACGCGTCCGCGCAGGCGTTCCTCGCGCTGACGGGCTTCGATCGCCGCGCGGTGCAGGTCGTCTTCAACGGGATCTCGGCCGAGCCGTTCGTCGCGCTGGAACCGGTGCGCCAAGCCGCGCTGCGCGTGCGCTTCGGCCTGCCGGCCGATGCGTGGATCGTCGGCTCGTTCAGCCGGCTCGCGCACTGGAAGGGGCAGCACGTGCTGCTCGAGGCGGCGCGGCTCTATCCGGACATGCACGTCGCGCTCGTCGGCGCGCCGCTGTTCGGCGAGGACGAATACGCGGCCGAGCTGCGCGGCTTCGTCGCGCTGCACGGGCTTGGCGAGCGCGTGCATTTCCTCGGCTTTCAGCGCGACGTCGCCGCGTGCATGAAGGCGGTCGACGTCGTCGCGCACACGTCGATCACGCCCGAGCCGTTCGGCCGCGTGATCGTCGAGGGAATGCTCGCGAAGCGGCCGGTCGTCGCGGCGCGCGCGGGCGGCGTCGTCGAGATCGTCGACGACGACGTGAACGGCCTGCTCTGCGAGCCCGGCGATGCTCATGCGCTCGCCGATGCGCTCGCCGCGCTGCGCACCGATGCGGTGCTGTGCGAGCGGCTCGTCGCGAGCGGTTACGACACGGCGGTGAGCCGTTTCGGTACGCGGACCTATGTCGAGCAGGTCGAGCGGATTCTCGTCGAGACTGCGCGGCGGCGGTGAAACCGGTTTGCCGTGAGCGGACGGTCGGGCGGGGTTCGGGCGGGTCGGCGCGGGCTCTTGTGCGACTCGCTTGTCGTTTGTCGCTTGTCATGTCGGCATGTGCTGGCGCGTGACGGCGCGCGTCGATGCGATGAGGTGCCGAGCGCGACCACCCGCACCACCCGCACCACCCGCACCACCCGCACCACCCGTACCACCCGTACCACCCGTACCACCCGCACCACCCGCACGGCCCGTGCCGTCCGTCAAACCGGCATCCGCTGCTGCGCGGCCGCCGCGACGGCACGCTTCGGCTTGAGGTTCGTCGACCAGCGCATCGCCGGCAACTCGAACATTCGATAGAACAGATACGCGACGGGGATGACGGCCGCGGTGAACATGAGCGACGGCCAGATCGACAACTGCAACTGCGAGCGATACAGCACCGACGCGAGGCACACGAAGAACGGCAGATGGATCAGGTACAGCGAATAGCTGAAATTGCCGAACCAAGACAGCGCCCGCATCGGCGCGGACGCCGACACGGGCCGCGCGAGCGCCGCGTACAGATAGCACGCGAAGCCTGCCGCCCAAAGCTGGAACGCGGCGTATTGCCCGAAGTGGAACGCGACGCAGCCGAGCGCGACGCCCGCCGCCGCGGCCACGTACCAGAGCCGCGACGGGGCGTGCGCGGCGTGCGCGTCGCGCTGCGCGCGAACGTCGGCGATCCACGCGCCGACCGTCCACGACAGCCAGTACGACGTGAAGAACTGCAGATCGTGCCGTTCGAGCAGCCATGCCGACGCGGCGTTGACGAGCGCGATCGCGACGACGACAGGCAGCATCCCGAAGCGGCGTCGCGCCGCGAAGAGGAGCGGGTAGATCACGTAGAACTGCACTTCGAGCGACAGCGTCCACAGCGCGCCGTTCGACCCGTACGTGTAGCCCGCGACGCCCTGCAGCGACAGCAGGTTGACGACGAACGACGCGAGCCCGATGTCGCGGATCTTGTGGCTGACGGGCTCGAACTGCAGGCTGATCGAATCGAACACGAGCGTCGCGATGAGCGCGGCGAGCAGCACCGGGTAGATCCGCGCGAAGCGGCGCGCCCAGAAATTCGGCGCGTTGAGCCGGTACGACGGATCGGCGGCGAGCTTGAGCGCGGCATTGCGGTGGATGCAATAGCCGCTGATCACGAAGAAGATCGGCACGCCGGCCGAGCCCCACGCGAACGGGAACGTCAGATAGCCGACGATCACGCTCGGGTCCAGCGCGTGGCCATACGTCCGATGGAAGCTCTGCATTCCGACCCACACGACCTGACGGCAGTGGAAATACGCGACGAGCAGCGCGGCGAAGCCTCGCAGCGCGTCGATCAGGTGTTCCTTGTGGTCGGTGGCGGGCGGCCGCGCACCCGGCGTCACGCTCGAAGCATTCATGCGGTCCGGTTCCTTGCAATGAGAAAGGCGCAAATGGCGCCATTCGATCGTAATCCGCAAGAAATCCGGGCGGGAGAATAAAAAAATCGCTTTCCGAATAAATGTAATTAATCGTATCCGTTCGTAACGCTTTTCACGTTGCGGCATGGAGGCAAATTATTTATCGATTTTTTTCTGATAGCTTGAGATCCCATGTCGATTGAAGGAAGGAGCCCACGATGGACATGCATTGGATCGCAAGCGGCGCCGTACTGCTCGTCATGGCCGTGTTGTCGGCGTATCGGGACGCGCTGAAGAACGAGCCGATCAACCGCTTCGGCTTTGGCCGCGGCGGCGCGCCTTATTCGGAGGAGTTCGAATAATTGAACGTGCCGGATCGAATCGGTAAATTGTCGCGAAGCACCCGGCAGGCCGGCAAGATCGACCGACTTCGCGACGATTATCCGAATATGCCTATATCCGGGCGGCCCTTTCATATTAATGAAAGTGGAACCGCGTCCAGCAGACTTTTATTCAGATTGATGTTTTGCCGGCGCGTCGGATGCCGATGCGCATCGTTCGTCGAGCGAAGCGGCGCGCGGCGTGCGACCCCGACATGTGACGCCCGGCCAATCGTCAACACTTTCGGGATGCGATCATGTTGAAAGTCACCAAAGCCGTGTTCCCCGTTGCCGGTCTCGGCACACGGTTTTTGCCCGCCACCAAGGCGAGTCCCAAGGAAATGCTGCCGGTCGTCGACAAGCCGCTGATTCAGTATGCGGTCGAAGAGGCGATCAACGCGGGCATCACCGAGATGATCTTCGTGACGGGGCGCAGCAAGCGCGCGATCGAGGATCACTTCGACAAGTCGTTCGAGATCGAATCCGAGCTCGAGGCGCGTGGCAAGGAGAAGCTGCTCGAGCTCGTGCGCGGCATCAAGCCGAGCCATGTCGATTGCTTCTACGTGCGCCAGGCGGCCGCGCTCGGCCTCGGCCACGCGGTGCTGTGCGCGGAGAAGCTCGTGCACGGCGAGCCGTTCGCGGTGATCCTCGCCGACGATCTGCTGCACGGCGACCAGCCGGTGCTCAAGCAGCTCGTCGACGTCTTCAACCACTATCACAGCTCGGTGATCGGCGTCGAGACGATCGAGCGTGAAGACAGCCGCTCGTACGGCGTCGTCGAAGGCCGCGAGTGGGAAGAGGACATCATCAAGCTGTCGGGCATCATCGAGAAGCCGGCGCCCGAGCATGCGCCGTCGAATCTCGGCGTCGTCGGGCGCTACGTGCTGATGCCGAGCATCTTCGATCATCTGCGCAAGATCAAGCCGGGCGCGGGCGGCGAGCTGCAGCTGACGGACGCGGTGCAGTCGCTGCTGACCGAGGAGCAGGTGCTTGCATACCGCTATTACGGCACCCGCTTCGACTGCGGCAGCAAGCTCGGCTACCTGAAGGCGACCGTCGAGCTCGCGCTCCGGCATCCGGAAGTGGGCCGCGAATTCGAGGCGTACCTGCGCAACTGCCTGCCGGCGCTCGCCGCGGTTGCTTAGCATCCCCGTCTTCTGATTCTGACGTCCAAGGGGTGTGGTGGTTGTTCCGTTCGCCCCGGTTCGCACGAGCCGGGGCATTTTTGTGTCTGGGTTGTGTCTGGGGCGCACGGCGATGCAAGGCGGCGCGGCCGCGCGCGGGCGTCCCGAATTCGAACGGCTTTCGAGCGGCAGGGTGGCCGTGGCTGCTTGCCGGTGGAGATCGTCGGCCGCAAGCAGGGTATCGCCATGCAACCGCGTGCCGACTGACATCGCTCGCCCGCGGCGGCTGTCCGGCATTCCGCCGATTGATCCCGCTTCATCGCGACCGCGTCGCGACGTTGCCGCTAGCCGAAACGCGAGCGCTGCCGGAATGAACGCATGATCGCGGGCGGCGCAGCGTAAAGCCGCGCTTGAACCGCGATTCGCAGCAGGATGGCGTCATCGCGCCGAGCGGGGCGACGTCGAGCGAACGGACCCGAGGTCGCGCGGTCGCGCATGCGTGTATGCGTGTATGCGGGCGCGCGTCCCAACTCTCCGTCCCGACCGATCCGCCGTTCGTCATCCGAAGCCTGCCTCGCCATGCGTGGCGCGGTGTGCGTGTGCATCGACGCGCCGATCGCGGCCCGCGCCGCAGTCGCGCACCGATTCGACCGCGCCGCCGCCGCCGCGCCGCCGCGCCGCCCGCACGCGGCTGCCCGCACGCGGTGGTCTCCGCACGGTAGTCCGCATGTCGCGCGCGTCCGATCGACGCCTGTCACCGCGCGACCGCGCGTTCGTGTCGCATGCGTTTGCTGTACGACGCGGCTCGCAACGGCCCTTGGCCGCCGCGAGCGCGTCCATTGCGGCATCGCGTCCGTCACCGCGCGGCCGCGCGCTCGCGCGGCGCGAACCGCCGCCGCAAGGCGGCTTCGAGCGGCTTCTTGTAGTCGAGCACACGCTTTTCCAGGTACTGCCATGAAAGGTGCGCGAGCAGCACGGACAGCGCGAACTGCAGGATTTCAGGCAGTATGTCCTGCAGCGAATGCGGCACGCGTAGCCGCTCGTAGATGCGCGGCATCACGCCGATGCGCTCCGGGATCAGGTTGTGAAACAGATAGAAACCGTAGCTGATCGTGCCGAGGTACGCGATCGGCGCCCATTCGAGCAGCGCGACGGCCGGATGTTCGGGACGGCTCACGATCCAGAACAGCACGATGCCGATCGACACGCCGAGGCCGATGTCCGCGAGGCCGCTCGCCGTCGCGGAAAGCGGCGCGGCCCACAGTGTCAGCGTCGAGCAGAACGCGACGCCCGCCGCGCCGGCCCACGGCATCAGCGTGCCGAGCACGCCTTCGGGCGCGGTCACGCCGCCGCTGCGCAGAATGCCGCCGACGCCGCCGAGCGCGATCAACGCGAAATTCCACGGCGAGAACGCGTAAATGAGCACGGGCGACGCGTGTTGCAGATAGAGCAGTAGATGCGCGGCCGCGGCGAGCGCGATGGCCGCCGCGCACAGCGCGAGATGGCGCGACGCGCGGGTGGAGAGCAGCGCGATCGGCGCGATCAGGTAGAACTGCTGTTCGACGGCGAGGCTCCAGAAATGCGACGTGGTGCCTGGCCAGCCCTCCTTGACGGCGCCGATCCAATAGTCCGACAGAAACACCGCATGCCAGCGCAGCCCGAGGTCGACGTCGTGCTGATAGAGGTGGTGATGCGCGATCGCGAGCGCGGCGAGCAGCAGATAGTAGACGGGCAGGATGCGCAGCGCGCGCTTGCCCGCGAACAGCCAGAACGCGTAGCGGCGGCACGATGCGCCGCGCTCGATCGCGAGCCGGCTGCGGTGCAGCTCGCCGACGATCAGCAAGCCGCTGATGAGGAAGAACGTCCAGACGCCGATCTGGCCGACGTCGAGCGCGCCGAAGTGCGCGCGGTGCGACAGGAAGACGAGTGTGACGGCGACGGCGCGCAAACCGTCGAGCCCTCTAACGTGTTTGACTGCGCGCATTCCAAATCCCAAACGATGCGATGCCGGCGGACAGTATAGGAATGCAAATGTCGAACATAATTCGCTCGAGCGAATCGATGCGCGACGCAAAAAGCGCTGCGCGCACGGGTCGAAACGACTTCCGTAGTCAGCGGCGCGCAACAAAACCTGCGGGAAACCCGTGGATAACGCATAAAAGTGCTGCACGAAGCGGCGCGGCGCTTGTAGAATCCGGCGTTGAAGCTCGCATGTCGCGCGCTTCGTGTATCCAACGACCACACCTGGTAGGAGAAACATGGCGACTTCCGCAAAAAAGGTGGCTAAGAAGGCTGCCGCACCGGCCAAGAAAGTGGCTGCCAAAAAAGCAGCGCCCGCGAAGAAAGTAGTGGCCAAGAAGGCTGTCGCGAAGGCGCCCGCCGCTCCGACGCCGCTGAAGGACAAGTTCACGAAGGCTTCGCTCGCAACGCACATCGCCGAGCGCGCGACCGTCGAACTGAAGGCTGTCAAGGCAGTGCTCGCGGCACTCGAGAACGTCGTGCTGGGCTCGATCCACAAGAAGGGCGCAGGCGAGTTCACGCTGCCGGGTCTGCTGAAGATCACGGCGCAAGCCGTGCCGGCGAAGAAGAAGCGCTTCGGCAAGGACCCGTTCACGGGCGAAGAGCGCTGGTTCCCGGCGAAGCCGGCCAGCGTGCGCGTGAAGGCTCGCGCGCTGAAGAAGCTGAAGGACGCGGCAGCGTAAGGACGGCGTGCGGCTTGCCGGAATCGTCCGGTAGCTGCGATAGTCCGAAAAAGTCCCCGCGTGCGAAAGCGCGCGGGGATTTTTTTGTCTGTGCGCGGCGTGACGTGATGTGGCGTGATGCGATGCCGTGTGGGCGCATGGGTGTGCGGACGTGTAGACGTGCGGGCGTGCGGGCGTGCAGACGTGGACATGCGCGCGCGCGGACGTGCTGCGGCGCGATTCGGCCTGATTCGGAGTGGTTCGGCGTGATTGGACGCGACGCGGTGCGGTGCCGCGATAGTCCGCCTCGATGCGACGAGGCGCGAGGAAGGGGCGAGGAAGCGGCGAGGAAGGCGGCTGGCGATGCGCAGCCGGTCACGCGCGAGCGCCGCGAATGCCGTCGAATGCCGTCGAATGCCGTCGCGAATGGACATTGTCTGACGTAGCCGGTAGCGGCGATCGCGGAGACGTCGCGGCGAGACAGCGAGACATGCGTCTCTCGATTGCCGCCGATCGACGGGCCGATGCCGTGACGATGCGATGCCATGTCGTCGCGTGATGCTCGACGGCGGGCTGCCGGCAGCGTGACGTTCCGCGTGCGTCGTGCGGCGCACGCAAGAGCGAGCTGAGCGCCGGCTGCTTGGTGAAACGGCCGCCGAGCGATCGAAGCGCCGAGTCGTCGACGGTCGAATGAGCCGGTGCGGCGAGCGCGTGGCGATCGGCGGCCGGCGTGCGCGATCTGCGAGTGTCGGCCTGCTGGTGTCGACCTGCGAGCATCGACCTGCGAGCGTCGACGACACATCGATGCGCGGCACACGACGTACACGCATGCGACGTGGATTCATTTCGAGATTGCGTGCGGGGGGAGGCGCGCCGCCAAGCGCCTCGCTTCGCGCTTGCATCGGCAACGCGCTGCACGGAGCGATCGGGAGGTGACGCGCGTGGTTCCGTGACGCAGCTCGCGCGAGCGCGAAACCGCGCGCGGCCCGATTGCGAACGACGACGGTCGTCGTCGCGCGGCGTCGTTTGCGTCGAATCGGCACGCGCATGCGTTGCACCGTCCGTCGGCAGCCGAACGCCTGAATCGTCGATCGATGCCGGACGCGTCGGGCGTGCCGGGACGTATGTGGCGCGGTGCAATGAAGTGCCGGCGCAAGTTCGGCATGGCGTTTTGCGCCGTTCGCGAGCGTCATGCAGGCACGCGACCGAATTCATGCATGCGGCTGACGCCCGGGACATGTGGCCACGGAACGCATGCGGCGCCGGGCGGAGGTGTCGCGCATGCCGCGCGATCGCGGCAAGGCCGATGGGCGCCGGGCGATCATTGATGTCGTCGATTGGTTGCGTACTCGCGGAGCCGGAAGGCGCGGATGAAAGGCTTGCATCGGCAGCCGCCACGGCGATTGATGGTCGATCGATCCTGCGTTCGTCGAGCAAGCCGGCTCATATCCGGTCAGATGTGATGAAGCGTCGGCATACGATCGGCGCGGCGTCGCGCAACACCAGCGAGCGGCATATGGAGGCGCTGCCGGGAACCCATCGACCGCGCGGTCGCGCTCGGAGATTTGCTGCGCGGAAAGCGTGTGCGGCAACTGACCGGCAGACCGGCAGACCGGCAGACCGGCAGACCGGCAGACCGACAGATCGACAGATCGACAGATCGACAGATCGACAGATCGACAGATCGACAGATCGACAGATCGACAGATCGACGGGATGACTTGACAACAGGACGCGACGGCGCATCTTGCCGGTCGACTCTTCCGTTCTCGACTCGTCGCCGGCTGCGTCGCGCGTCGGCCGGCTCGCGGCGGTGAAGCCGAGGGCTCACGGGCGCGCCATGGCGGCCTTGCCGGCGTCGCGAGCGAGGCGCAGGGGCGCAGGCCTCAGGAGCCTGACCGAAGCCATCGGAGCGCGTATAGCGCTCGCTGCGCGTAATCCTCTTGCGAAAAGCCTTGCGGCCCGACGCAGCCATGTGCATGCAAACAGGAGCCATGCTCGCCCGGATCGATCCCGATCGGCGATGCCGTCTCCATGACGGTCCCCCAAAAGGAAACAGCCCGATCAGCGTAAGCCGATCGGGCTGTTTCGGCCATCTCATCAAGCCGGCCGTCCGCATGGGCGTTCGGGCCGGCTTTGCGGTCGCGGCCCGCGACGCCCGAAGGCGCCGCCGAGCCGCTGCCCGCAGCTGCGCTTAGAACTTGTGGCGCAGGCCGAGCGCGACCATCTCTTGCGATTTCGTACCGTTGACGCCGTACGAGCCGATCGATGCTTGCGCCGATTGCGTCGTCGTCGCGTCGAGGCGCTGCGTGCCGCTCGCGTGCTGGTAGGCGCCGGCGAGGTACACGTCCGTGCGCTTGGACAGCGCGTAGTCCGCGCCGAGCGACACTTGGTGGTACTTCGCATCGGTGTCGCCGCTCGCCTTCGTGTATGCATAGCCGAGGCCGAGCAGTATTGCCGGCGTCGCCTGGTACGTCACGAAGCCGCGGCCCGTGTTGTACTTCTCGGTCGACGAGAAGCCCGAGAAGCCGTCCGGCTTGTATTGCGAGTTGCTGTAGCCGAGGCCGACCGTGACCGGGCCGAACACGTACTGGCCTGCCACTTGGGCGATGCCGATCGACTTCGCGCTCGTGTAGCCGGAGTTGATCGCGCCGTCGAAGATCGCGTCGGACGAACCGCTCCACGTCGAGCGCACGCCGCTCGCCGGCGACGGGTTCGACGTGTAGAAATAGCCGGCGGCGACGCCGATCGGGCCGTTGTTGTAAGCGGCGGCTGCCGACCACGTCTGGCCTTGGCCGGGCGAACCCGCGATGCCGCTGAAGCCGTACAGGGCTTCGAACTGGAAGCCGGCGAACACGGGCGACGTGTACTTGACCGTGTTGTTCACGCGCAGGCTGTTGTCGTTGTTGTCGACGTCGCCCGGCGTGGCGAACAGGCTGCCGAAGTAGTTGTCCGCGGTGACCGGCTGAACCAGGTCGACGAGCGGATCGTACTGGCGGCCGAGCGTCAGCGTGCCGTATTGATCGCTTTGCAGACCGACGAACGCCTGGCGGCCGAACATGCGCTTGCCTTGGCCGAGCGTGCCGTCGTTCGAGTTGAAGCCGTTTTCCAACTGGAAGATCGCCTTCAGGCCGGCGCCGAGGTCTTCGGTGCCCTTCAGGCCCCAGCGGCTGCCTTGCAGGTTGCCGCTGCCCATCAGCCACGCGTTGTTGGCCTTGCCATCGTTGCCGTGGACGTAGGTGATCGACGTGTCAATCACGCCATACAGCGTGACGCTGCTTTGAGCCTGAGCTGCACCGGCGGCGCCCAGCAGGGCGAGCGAGAGGGTAGACAGAGCAAGTTTCTTCATCGAGTTATTTCTCCACGCGAGTGAGTCGTTATTTGTTGCGGATTGGAGAATAGCGCACTGCACCAGACGCAAGAAATCCAAAAAAATAAAGTGTCTCAAAAAGGTGACAGCGACGGAAAGTCGTTTTATATCAACTAGATAAGAGATTGTTTCGATTCGGGGAGCACCGGAAGATTGTTGCGGTGCGATTGTTGCGGAAACGAACGTTGCCCCCGTGTAGCCATGCCTTTTCGGCCTGTTTCTGCAACGAAATCTAGGTGGGCAAACGTTTGCGCGTGCGAGGCGAACCACGGCGGCGATCGATGTGCGCGCGGCGGCCTCGACCGGATGCGGCGCGACGCGGTTGCGTCGTGGCGCTCGGTGCGCGGATGCGTCGAGCCGAACGTTTGCGTGCGCGCAAGAACCGGAAAGGCGGGCGTAAGGAGCGGGCCGTACCGAGAGAGGCGGCGGTTTGGCGCGTCAATCGCGCGAGCCGCTGCGTGCCGTCGCGGCCTTTCCGCCGATTTCGGCTTCGGCCTCGGCCTCGGCCGAGAGGGCGTCCGACGCGTGCGCCGCGCCGCGCGCCGCCGCGAACTCCGCGCCGAGCAGCAGCACCGCGGCCGAGAAGTACAGCCACATCAGCAGCACCGCGAACGATCCCGCCGCGCCGAACGCGCTCGCGGTGCCCGCGTGCGCGAGGTACAGCGCGAACAGCTTCTTGCCCGCCGAGAACAGCACGGCGGAGACGATGCCGCCCGTCATCGCGTCGCGATTCGATACGCGTGCGTCCGGCAGGAACTTCATCAGCGTGCCGAACGCGAACGCGAGCACCGCGATGCCGATCGAGAACTGCAGCAGATTGCCGATCACGACGTACGGCGACGCGCCCCACAGCCAGCGGCCGATGAACGTGATCGCGGTGTCGAGCACGAGCGACACGATCAGCAGGAACGCGACGCCGAGCACCAGCCCGAACGAGATCAGCCGCACCCGCACGAGGCCGAGCACCGAGGATGCGCGTGTGCCGGTGGCGGGCCAGATCACGCTGAGCGCCGTGTTGAGCGACGCGAACGTCGCCGATGCGCCGAGCGCGAGCATCGCGAACGAGATCAGCGCCGCGAGGCCGCCGCGGCTGCCGCTGCGGTGCGCGCTCTCGACGATCGTCTGCACGCCGGCCGCCGCCTCGTTGCCGATCAGCTCGTGCACGTGGCTGAATACCTCGCCGCGCGCGGCGTCGGCGCCGAAGAACCAGCCGGCGACCGCGATCACCATCACGAGCGTCGGCGCGAGCGAGAACGCCGAATAGAACGCGATGCTCGCGGCCATCGCGGCGCAGCGGTCGGAGGAGAAGCGTTTGAACGCGTTGACCGCCCAGTTGACGTTGTGGCGGACGAGCTTGTGCGGTTGCTGTGGAATCAAGGGTTTCATGGATTGCGCGTACGGGCGCGAACATGGTGGGCGCGCCGGAGTCGTTTGCCGTTCTTGCGTCGGACGCCGGCCGATGAGAAAAGTTTATTCAATCCGGCGAACACGGGCGACGGCACGGGGCGCAGGGGCCGGACGCGCGTGGCTTTGCTGCGCCTTCGGGGCGGCGGGCGCGTGCCGTCGCGGTTCGCCGTTGCGGTCGCGGAGGCGGCCGCCGCTCGCCGCGCGGTCAATCGGGCTCGGGCAGATCGAGACACCGGACGTCGCCGTTGTCGGGCGTCGCGCTTTCGTGAAACAGGTCGCCGAGATATTGGCCGAGTTCTTCGGCTTCGAGGAAATCGGGAATGACGAAATGCGCGGGACGACGCTTGCCGTCCGAGCCGGGATAGAACGGCACCCAGCGATCCTGCGCGCGTTCGACGAGGATCTGCTTGCCGAATACGTCGAAGCGGAGAGTCGTCATGCGTGGGGCTCCCGAAGGTTGGGCGTTTCGGCCTCGTGAGCCGCGGTGATCGTTCGCGCGGCTTTCATGCCTGTACGCGCGCTGCGCGAACGATGGCGTTCTTGCCGCGGCGCGCGCTTGCTCGACGCGAACGCGGCCACAACGCGACGTTAGCAGAAAATCGCCCGGTGATGCGCTCGATGCGTCGGTGCATTCGACGGGTTTGATGTTCTCCATTCTCCGGCTGCTCCGGCTGCTCCGGTTGCTGCGGATGTTGCGGATGCTGCGGATGCGCTCGACGTGCTCGGCGGCGTCGATGCCGTGCATGCGCTATGCAAAGCATCGTGTGGCGCATAACGATGGAACGCATTCGTCGTTTCCGCCGACGCGGCGTTGCGATACGCTGCTGACGCCCGCAACGCCCGCAACGCCCGCAACGCCCGCAACGCCCGCAACGCCCGCAACGCCCGCAACGCCCGCAACGCCCGCGACATGCAGCGACATGCAGCGACATGCAGCGACCAACGCACCGCCGAAACATGCTCGGCAAATGCAACGCCGACGCCAATCGCAACGGCGGCGGGGCTGTCGCGCGCCGCGCTGCCGGAGCGTCGCCGGCAATGCGGCGGCACCGCACCGCGGCACCACCGCACCGCGGCACGGCAACGGCAACGGCAACGGCAACGGCAACGGCAACGGCGTGCCGCGTGCCGCCGCCCCGAGCGTTCGCCGGCGATTGCCGGTAAGCTTCATGACACCATCCCGTTCCCGCCCAGGCCGCCGCAGGCCGATGCCGACCATGACCGACACCTCCCGCTTTCGAAATCCCATCCGCAGCGAAGTCGATCTCGACGCGAACGGCAAGCATGCCGGCTATCTGCGCCTGCCGCACTCGGTCCATCGTTCGGCGTACGGATGGATTCCGATTCCGGTCGTGTCGATCCGCAACGGCAGCGGCCCCGTCGTGCTCGTGATGGCCGGCAATCACGGCGACGAGTACGAAGGGCAGATCGTCGTGTCGCGCATCGTGCGGGAGATCGATGCGGCGCATGTCGCCGGGCAGTTGATCTTCCTGCCGATGGCGAACTTTCCGGCGGCGGACGCCGGCGCGCGCGTGTCGCCGATCGACGGCGGCAACCTGAACCGCAGCTTCCCCGGCGACCCCGCCGGCGCGCCGACCGCCGTGATCGCCGACTACATCGAGCACACGCTGCTGCCGCGCGCGCAGTATTTGATCGATCTGCATTCGGGCGGCAGCTCGCTGCTCTATCGAGGCGGCAACATGCTCGCGCTCGAGCCGCGCGACGCGGCGGAGCGCGCGCGCGTACGCGAGTTGCTCGCCGCGTTCGGCCTGCCGCGCGCGTTCCTGCACGCGCCGAATCCGGTGCATGCGTCGTCGGCCGCGCGCCGGCAGGGCGCGATCTCGATCCTGACCGAACTGGGCGGCGGCGGCATGGCCGACCCGGCGTTGATCCGCGACGCGCGTCGCGGGCTGCTGCATTTTCTCGGTTTCGTCGGCGCGCTGCGCGGCCCGCTCGTGCCGGACAATCCGCCCGCGACGACACGCTTCATGCGGGTGGGCGGCGCGCATCACTATGTCTATGCGTACGACAGGGGGCTCTACGAGCCGCTCGTCGAGCTCGGCGCGCGCGTGCACGCGGGGCAGCCCGCCGCGCTGATCCATTTTCCCGATACGCCGCTGCGCGAGCCCGTCACGCAGTGTTTCGCGAGCGACGGCGAAGTCGTCTGCAAGCGCGTGCCCGCGCAGGTGCGGCGCGGCGATTGCCTGTTTCAGCTAGCGCAAGACGACGCGTCGGCGTGATCGTGCGGGTGCGGGTGCGGGTGCGGGCGCCCGGGCGAGCGTGGCGACGCGAACGCGTCGCGGAGGATTCGATGCGGCTGACGTCGCGACGGCGCGCCACGCATCGCGACACGCTGCGGTGCCCTGCGCCCTGCGCCTCTTACGCCTTACGTCGGGCGCTGGCGCGTGACTGCCCGCGATGGGCAACGTGAAGAGACGCGAATCGCGAATTGCACGGCGCACGGCGGCGAATCGCATGCTGCGTCCCGCGTCTCGCCGCGCGCGTCAGGGCGGGCCGTTCGGCAATCCGCTCGAGGCTTTCAAGGCGCGCGGCCGTCCCTTTCTCGACCCGCGCCGTTTTCGGATTTCGATGCGGCGGTCGACGGGCGACTCGTCGGTCCGAACGCGCGCGGCGGCTCCGCTGCCGACGCCCGCTCACCCGCGGCGAAGCTATACGGCGGCCATGGGCCGGACACATAGAGCGGCAAGGCGGTGCGGCGCGCCGTTTGCCGGCATCGCTCGACGAAATCGTCGAGCGTCGCTTGCCTAACGAGAAAGCACAGGCTCGCGAAGCCTTCCACCTGTCCGTCGAACCGCCAGTCGCGGTACAGGTCGCGAAGCGCCGCCGCGATGCGTTCCCCGTGCGACAGCGCGACGGAATTGGGCGCCGCGCGAGCGGCAAGATAGGCGTGGCCGGGGCCGCCTGCTTGCGGGTGCGGCCGCGCGTGCCGCTCGTCGGGAGGCCGAAATCTCAGCCCCATTTCGACGCAGCCGTCGATTCGCTGCAGTAGATCGCGATACGTATCGCTTTCGTCGTCGAGCCACTCGCGCACGGCTCGCTTGTCGTCGAGGCAAGTGGGAAAGCGCATCGGCACGACGGCGCCGTGCCGGAAGAGCGTCGCCACGGTCTCGCCGAACGCGAGCGCCGCCGGTATCGTCGCGGATGGCGCCCGAGCGTGCTCCGAGACGACGGTGCGCAGGTGCGCGCCGTCCACGATTTCGAGCCGTGCGCCGTCCACGCCCGACGGCAGCGCGAAGGAACCCTTTTGCGTCAGCACGGCGTAGGTCAGCCAGACCATGTCGTCTCTTCGGCGAGCGGGGCGCAAAAGCTGTACGGCGGCCAGGGCCCGGAAAAGTCGAAATGCAATCCCCGTGCGGCGAATTCGGCGTCGACGGCTTTCGCTTGCCGACGGAATGCCTGGACATCGCGGTTTCGCACGAGGAACGCCCAGTTCGCGACGATTTCGTTCGGTGAATCCGAGGCCCGCGACGGCCGGCTGCACATCTGCACCGCGTGGCGCTGCAATCGCGCCGAGACGGGCGGCACGCTTTGCTCGAGCCAGCCGCGCAGATTGTGCCCGGCCCGGGCCTGAAGCTGCCGCTCGCGCAGATAATGGGTGCCCGTCGCGCGGGCGGCCCATTCGGGTTCTTCGGCGCGAAGCAGCGCGGCTTGCGAGTCGGTGGCCGCTCGCCGATCGAGCCAGCCTTTGACCGCCCACTCCGTCTTGCCGTCGACGAGATCGAGAACGCGGCTGATGTGCGCGTGAGCGCTTTGCATCGATGCGATGACCCGGTCGGCACTGGAAAACAGCGCGCCGAACTGGGCCGGAAAGACCGGCGAATATCGCATCGTCCACTCGATCACCGCGGCATGAATGGCCACGCGGCCGGCGATCCAGGCCGGGTCCGTCAGCCGCCGCTCGGCGTCGGCTCCGGCAAACTCGCTGCGCGACGCGTCGCAGAGCACCGCGGCCAGATTCCCGTCGCGCAGCAGTTGCAGCCGCGGCTCGCCAGGCGGCCTCGTCGCCCATGCCGGGGCGAGGCGCTCGGCGCGCGCGAAGCAAAACAGATAAAGGGCGGCGTTCATTGCGTTTGCTTGCGCCGCTGGCTTGCTTCCTGGATCGCATCGTCCAGGTCCGCGGCGCTCAGGTGCAGCCGCGCCGGATCGCGGATGTCCGCGGCGAGCGCGCGCCGCACCGCCGACAGCGCCGCGCGGCGGCATACCGACGCGATCTCGGCCGCGGAGAACCCGCTGCTCGCCTCTGCCAGCCAGTCGCCGGTCACGTCGGCGGCGAGCGGCTTGCGGCGCAGGTGCACGTCGAAAATCTCGCGGCGCGCGGCCGGGTCGGGCAGCGCGATCTCGACGATCTCGTCGAAGCGGCCGGGCCGCAGCACGGCCGGATCGAGCATGTCGATGCGGTTCGTGGCGGCGAGCACCATCACGCCTTTGAGCTCCTCGATGCCGTCGAATTCGGCCAGAAACTGCGACAACAGGCGCTCCGGCACGTGCGCGCCGCTGGCGCCTTCGCCGCGTCGGGGCGCGAGCGCATCGATTTCGTCGAAAAACAGCAAGCAGGGCGCCGCGTGCCGCGCTTTGCGGAACACGTCGCGCACGCCTTTTTCCGATTCGCCGATGTATTTCGACATCAATTCCGGCCCTTTGACCGGAATGAAATTGACGCCGCACTCGTTGGCCGCGGCTTTCGCGAGCCAGGTCTTGCCGCAACCGGGCGGGCCGACGAGCAAGATGCCCTTGGAGGGCTTGGCGCCCGCGCGAGTCAGCAGCTCCGGATACCTGAGCGGCCACTCCAGCGCCTCGATCAACTGCGCCTTCGCGTTGCCGAGGCCGCCGACGTCCTCCCAGCGCACGTTGGGAACCTCGACGAAGACTTCGCGAATCGCCGACGGGTCGATCTCGGCCAGCGCGGACAGGAAATCGTCCATGTTCACGACGAGGCGATCGAGCTGCTCGTAGGAAATCGTGCGCAGGCCGAGATCGAGTGTCGACATGAGCCGGCGCAGGCAAAGCATGGCCGCCTCCTTGCACAGCGCCTCGAGATCCGCGCCGACGAAACCGTGCGTGATGTCGGCGAGACGATCCAGGTCGACGTCGGCCGCGAGCGGCATGCCGCGACTGTGGATTTCGAGCACTTCGAGACGGCCGTTGCGATCGGGAATCGGAATCGCGATCTCGCGATCGAAACGGCCCGGCCGGCGCAACGCCGGATCGAGCGCGTTCGGCAGATTGGTGGCGGCGATCACGATGACTTGCTGGCGGCCGTTCAGCCCGTCCATCAACGCCAGCAGCTGCGCGACCACGCGCTTTTCCACCTCGCCGACGACCGTTTCGCGCTTGGGCGCGATCGCGTCGATTTCGTCCAGAAAAACGATGGCGGGCGCCTTGCGCGCGGCTTCCTCGAAGATCTTGCGCAGGTGCGCCTCCGATTCGCCGTAGAACTTGTGGATGACTTCGGGGCCCGACACCGAGAAGAAGGCGGCGTCGCATTCGTGCGCGATGGCCCGTGCGATCAGCGTCTTGCCGCAGCCCGGCGGGCCGTACAGCAACACCCCTTTGGGCGCGTCGACGCCGAGCCGCTCGAAGACTTCGGGATAGCGCAGCGGCAGCTCGATCATTTCGCGGATGCGCATCAATTGCGGCTTGAGGCCGCCGACATCCTCGTACGACAGCGACGGGGCGACCACCGCGGGTTCGCCTTTCGCGGGCCGCCCGATCGACAGCTCGGTGTTCGGGCCGATCAGCACCGGTCCGCGCGGCGTGCAGCTCGTCACCTTGAAATCCGCGTTGCGGCTGCCGAACAGCGTCGCGCGGATGCGGTCGCCCTCGATCACCGGCAGGCCGTCGAGCAGGCCCGCGATGTAGTCGAGATCGCCCGGCGCGGGGGCGGCGTTGATGGGGGTCAGCTGCACCAGGTTCGCCGCACGCGCGGCCACCTTTTTCAGCGTGACGGTCTCGTCGATGGCGGCGCCCGCGTTGCCGCGCACGACGCCGTCCAACTGCACGCGCGACTGGGCGCGCAGCTCCTTGTGCGCGAGCATCGCCTTGCATACGGTGGCGCGCTTGCCGCGCACCTCGACCAGGTCGCCCACGGCCGCGTCCAGCAGGATGAGGTCCTCCGGCCCCATGCGCGCGAGCGCGCGCCCGACATCGCGGGCGTTGCCCTCCGTCACGCGGAGCTCGAGCCCGGTCTGTTCCGCTTTGTCCATGGTCGCCTCAGTCCGTGCACCGGATTTCGAGAATCCCGTTGTTGCACCCGAACTGCATCTGGTCGCGCGTGTATGGGCGCGGCAACTGCACTTCCTTGATGTATTTCTTGGGGCGGTGCTCGGCGACGATCGTGAGCACGTCGTCCTGGACATCGAGTCTCACGTCTTCCAGGCTCACGCCCGGCATCTCGGCCACCACGAGCGTATGGTCGCTCTCCTCGAACACGTCCACGATCGGCTCGATGACTTCCTGCACCACCGCGTGGCCGGATTTGTCCTTGCGGATGTTGCCGAACGGCTCGACCGAGACTCGGTCCTTGTCCTGTCCCAAGCCGACCTTGATGTTGATGCCGTAGACACCGCGGATGCCCGCATCGGTCGCGCGCTCCTTCAGCAACTGAAGTTCATTGCCGGTCTGGGCCAGTTCGTTGAGCTTCTCCACCAGGTTCACGATGCCCGACATGATGCCTTCGAAGCCACTGGCCGATTCTTTCGCTCCGTCACGCTTGGTCTTCATCGTCGACTCCTCGGAATTCGATGCGGTATTCCTTGACCTTCGAATGGATGGTCTTGTAGTCGACTTGCAAGACTCGTGCCGCTTGGGCCTTGTTGCCGTGCGTCGCCTGCAACACCTGTTCGATGACCCGCCGCTCGATGTCGGCGATATTGCGTCGTACCACCTCCTTCAGGGACAGTCCTTCCCAGCCGAATTCCGTCAGCGGCGCCGCGTGCTTGCCGGACGATGCGATATTGAGGTGAGCCGGCTGCACGACATCGCCGGCGACGAGAACGGCTTGCCGGATCGAGTTGCGCAACTGCCGGACGTTGCCCGGCCACGGGTGATTCAGCAAGAGCTCGCAGGTGGCGTCGGCGAACGTGACGGCGGGCTTGTCCAGTTCCGCGCAGGTTTGCGCGGCGAAGTGCTGCGCGAGGTAGAGGATGTCGTCGCGCCGTTCGCGCAGCGGCGGGACGTGAATCACGAATTCGGACAGCCTGAAGAAGAGGTCGCTGCGGAAGCCGCCTTCGAGCGCCTTTTGCTCGACGTCTTCGTTGGCGGCGGCGACGATGCGCACGTCCAGCGGCAACGGCGTGTTGCCGCCCACACGATACAGCGTGCGCTCCTGGATCACGCGCAGCAGCTTCGCTTGCGACGCGAGCGGCAGGTTGGCGATCTCGTCGAGAAACAGCGTGCCGCGGTTCGCCGCCGAGAACTTGCCGGGCTTGGCGATGGCCGCGCCGGTGAACGCGCCTTTTTCGTAGCCGTAGAGTTCCGATTCGAGCAACTGCTCCGGTATCGCGCCGCAGTCGATCGCGACGAACGGCGCCGCGCGCCGTCCGCTGCCGCGGTGGATCGCGCGTGCAACCAGTTCCTTGCCCGCGCCGCTTTCGCCGAGGATCAGCACTGAAAACGTGCTTTTCGCCACGAGCCCGATCCGTGCGATCAGGCGGGCGACGGCTTCGCTCGGCCCCATGCTCTCGCACAGGCTGGCGGCCACCGAAGGCTCGCTGCTCCGGCCGCCGCCGTTCGTGAGCGCCGTTCGGATCGCGCTCATCAGGACGTCGTCGTCGACCGACTTCGACACGCAGTCCTGGACGCCCTCGCGCATTGCGCCGATCGCGCCCTGCACGTCCGGCTGGTCGGTGAGCACCACCGCCGGCATCTGCGGCGTCTGCCGCCGGATCGCGTGCAGCAGGTCGAGCCCGCTCATGTCCAGCAGGCGGTCGTCGAGCACCACCGCATCGGAGCGCTGTTGCTCCAGGGTTCGGAGCGCCGCGTAGCCGGTTTGCGCGGACACGGCGTCGAGGCCCGCGCCGCGCAGCAGCTGCGTCAGCCGCGAGCCGAAAATCGGCTCGTTGACGATCAGCACGCGCGCCGGCAGCGCACTTGGAACCGAGTTCATGACGTTCGTCGCGTCAGATCGCCGGGCTGCCGAGCGGATAGCTCACAGCCAGATCGGGCGGCAGCAGGGGGGCCACGCGGTGCAGCGCGCCGACGAACAGCATGCCGGTGCCGCCCGCCGGCAGCGTCTCGTCGATTCGATGCGCGATGAACCGGTCGCGTCGCTGCAGCATGTCGGACGCGAGCCGGTTCTCGACGTCGGTTCGCTGCCCGTCCGCGGAAGCGGCGTTGAGCAGCCGCCATGCGAGCTCGTATTCCTCCACCAGCAATTCCGGCGCTTCGGTGCCGACGATCGTCGCGCCTTCGCGACTCAGCGTCTGCAGCAAGCGATGATTGCGGCTGCCGGCCTTCGCGAGGTCGTCGACGATCTCGAGCTCGTGGCCGCATACCGGCAAGCCGTCCTGATAGATGTGCAGGGATTTCAGATCGAGGCCGAGCCGAGGAATGGCCGCTTCGATGCCGTCCCACATGTGCTCGATATCGAGTGCGCGGCGTCGCCACGCGTTCGCGCCGAGTGTGGTTTGCGCGGCGTCGGCGAGAAGCGGTGCGGCTTGCCCCATGTCGATGCCGGTATGGAGAATCGGGATATAAATCAATGTGCGGCTGCTGTCGGACATGGCCGCTCCCCTTTGCGATTTTCCGTTTCTTTGCATGGCGTCCAACCCATGCTGCAATTGTCATCATAGGAAATAAGCCGGCCGTCTGCGGCAGCATTTGCGCGGCGCGTGGGTCTCGCTTCGAGGGCGGTATGGATAGCATTCCATGGAACGCTTTCCATACCGCGACGCCGCTTCCATATGCCGGATATGCGCGTTTGCGCAAACGGCGCTTCAATCGATTTCGATATTGATCGAAATACAAAAATGAAAAATCGCGATGCCGGCGCATTGTCTCGAACGGCGGATTTGGCGGCGATTTTTCCTGCATCGCGATTCCAGGCTGTCGGCCATTGGCGCCGCGCGCCCGGCGAAGGCTCGCGCGACGACATTCGCGCGCGAAGCGGCACGCTCCGGCATGGGGGTTGCTTTGAGGGCGTAGCCTGCTCCTGCAGCGCAAAGGTCTTTTCCCATCAACGCATCGCAAGGAGGCCATCATGGCCAAAGTGCAGAAATCGACTGACTCGTCGAGCCTGGCCGAAGTTGTCGATCGCATTCTCGACAAGGGCATCGTCATCGACGTGTGGGCGAAGGTGTCGCTCGTCGGCATCGAGCTGCTTTCGATCGAAGCCCGCGTCGTCATTGCATCGGTCGAAACCTATCTCAAGTATGCCGAAGCAATCGGTCTGACCGCGACTGCCGCAGCGCCAGCAGCGTGACCGACGTTGCCGCCGCATGGCGGGCAACTTGGTTTCCGGCCGCGGTAAAGCGGTCGGCCTCGAAAGGAACAGCCATGAACAGCTTGACGCAAGACATGGCCCGCCTGCATCAGGAAGTCACGGCGGGCCACAGGGAGCGGCAGAGACTGCTGCAGAAGCTGGCGGATTCGCGCGAGGACCTGCGAACGGAAGTCGCCCAACTGCTGCGGCAACTGCATCTGGCCAATGCCGGCATGTTCAGCCAAGCGCGCGACGCCCGAACTGCATTCGTGACGGACCTGGTCGAGCGCGTGCGTGATCTCCGACGCTCGTTCGACGCCGATCTGAGGGGAGCCCACCGCGCCTGGCGAGGCTAGGGCCGTTTGCGACCGGGCGCGGCGGCCCGCCGATACGATGCGCTTGGCCGACCGCTGCGCCTGCCGATGCTTTCCGATAACTGGAGGGAATCATGACCGATCTCGCCCCACCGCCGGAACTGGTTGCAGCGGCGCGCGGCGCGAATGGCGATGGCGGCACTCGAGACAGGGTGCGATTGGAAGCGAGTGCCGAGTTCGTGCAGACGCCCGCCGTTCGCAATCTCACCGAACGTGCGCTGACGTATCTCGGCGCGGGCTACGGAGTGCATCTCGCGGGGCCGTCGGGCACCGGCAAGACCACGCTCGCGTTCCACATCGCCGCTCAGCTCGGTCGGCAAGTCGTGCTGATGCACGGCGACGACGAACTCGGCAGTGCCGACCTCGTTGGTCGCGGCGCCGGATACCGCCGCTCGCGGGTGGTCGACAACTTCATTCATTCGGTGGTCAAGACCGAGGAGGAAATGACCACGACCTGGATCGACAATCGCCTGACGACGGCTTGCCAGCACGGCCTCACGCTCATTTACGACGAATTCAACCGATCCCGGCCGGAAGCGAACAACGCGCTGCTGCCGGTATTGTCGGAAGGCATCCTGAACTTGCCCAATCGCATGACGGGCGCCGGTTATCTGACGGTGCATCCGGGCTTTCGCGCGATCTTCACGTCGAATCCGGAAGAGTATGTGGGCGTGCACAAGACGCAGAACGCGTTGATGGGCCGGCTGATCACGATCCAGGTGGGGCACTACGATCGCGAGACGGAGGTCGAGATCGTCCGGGCCCGCTCCGAAATCGCGCGCGCGGACGCGGAGCGCATCGTCGATCTCACCCGCCGGCTGCGCGACGCCGACGAGAGCGGCCACCATCCCAGCCTCCGGGCGGCCATCGCGCTCGCACGTGCGCTCGCGTATTGCGGCGGCGAGGCGACGCGCGAGAACGCCGGCTACCTATGGGCCTGCAGGGACATCCTCGGGGTGGACCTGGAGCCCGTCCCGCAGGCCACCCGTCAAGCAGGCCGGCGCACGAAAGCGCGGAGATGAATCATGCCGATTCCGAGAAAAGGGGTGCACGACATTCGTGCTCGACATACGCCCGGCATGACGCCGATGCCGGTGCACAGCATGTACATGAGGATTTCGTGCATCGAAATGGAGAAAAGCCGGCGGAACATCGAGCGGCAAGCCGCGCTGCGGCGCATCGCCGCCGTCGATGGCCGGATCGCCGATCTGGACCGGGAAAAGGCCAGGCTGCATGCGGCGATCGAAAACGAAGCGCCTCAAACGGGCGACATCCGCGGATCGTTCCAGATCCGATATTGAGAGGGACATCATGCATATCAACTGCATTTCCTGCGGGCACCAGATTGAGGTCGACGACGATTCCTACGCCCGATACCACGGCGCGCTGCGTTGCTGGGTTTGCCATTCGCTGCTGATGGTGGACATCGTCGAAGGCTGCGTCGAGTCCGTCCGTCTCCAGGAAGCCTCCGTGATCGTGCCTCACGGCGCGCAGCCCGCCATGCGCAAGCCGGCCTCGCGCGAGGTGCAGCATGACCAGCCATAGCGGCGCCCGCTATCTGTACGGCGTCCAGCATGCGCGGGACGTGCCGCCGAGCCTTCCGCCCGGGATCGGCGGAACGGCCGTCCATGCACTGACCGACGGCGATGTCGCGGTGATCGTCAGCGATACGGGGCTCGCGAAGGTCCGTCCCGAGCGGCGCCACTTGCTCGCTCATCACACGGTGATCCAGAGCCTCGCGGCCGCCGGCACCGTGCTGCCGGTGGCGTTCGGCACGATCGCGACGAGCGAAGTCGCGCTGCGCAGGATGCTCAAGAAGCACCGGACGGCGCTCGCCCGCGAACTCGCGCGGCTCGTGGGCCACGTGGAAATGAGCGTGCGCCTGAACTGGGACGTGCCGGATCTCTTTCGCCATCTGATCGACGTTCGCCCCGATCTGAAGGCCGCGCGCGACGCCATGCTGGCGCTCGGCGGCGCGGCCACGCGCGACGACAAGATCGAGTTGGGCAGCCGCTTCGAGCGCGTGCTGAACGAAGAGCGGGCGCGCCATGCGGCACGCGTGGACGAGGCGCTCGACGCGTGCTGCAAGGAGATCCGGCGCGATCCGCTGCGGCACGAGACGGAAATCCTGCGCTTGACCTGCCTCGTGCGAAACGCCGAGCTCGGCCGGTTCGAGTCGGGCGTGGCCGCCGCGTCGCGCGTTCTCGACGATTCGCTGACGCTGAAATACAGCGGACCGTGCCCGCCTCACCATTTCGTCAATCTCAACATGAGTCTGTGAAGGGTGCCATGTTCATTCTCGATAACCTGCTCGCCGCGCCGATCAAGGGCATGTTCTGGATTTTCGAGGAGATCGCGCAGGCCGCCGAGGACGAGACGATCGCCGACATCGAGACGACCAAGGCGGCGCTCGTCGAGCTCTATCGCGAACTCGAATCCGGCCAGATCGACGAGGCCGAATTCGAGTCGCGCGAGCGGGCGTTGCTCGATCGCCTGGACAGCCTGGAAACGCCGTGACATCGCCTTGCTCGCCGCCGTTTCATGCCGTGCGCAGCGCGGACGGCGAACCCGTGCCGGCCGAGCTCGCGCAGCGGCTGTCGTTGTGCGAGTCGCTGGACCGGATTCTCAACAAGGGCGCGGTGATTTCCGCGCAGGTGGTCGTGTCGGTAGCCGACGTCGATCTGCTCTATTTGCATCTGCGCCTCCTTCTGACTTCGGTGGAAACCGCGTTGGCCGGCCGCGCGATGTCACGCGAAGAGGAATGCCGATGAATGCGCCGCACGCGGCGGCGGTATCGAACGCCGCCGCACTCGCCGCCGCGCTGGAACAAGCGCTGGCGCAGCAACAGGCGCCGCCGCCACGCGCGACGCAACGCGTCGACGTCGCGGCCGCTTCCGCGGGCAACGGCCTCGCGAAGCTCGTTCTGGCGCTGATGAAGCTCTTGCACGAACTGCTCGAACGGCAGGCGTTGCGGCGAATCGAGGCCGGCAGCCTGAACGATGACGAAATCGAGCGGTTGGGGCTCGCGCTGATGCGGCAGGCCGAGGAGATCGAGCGGCTCGCCGGGCAGTTCGGCTTCACCGATGCCGATCTGAATCTCGATCTCGGCCCGCTCGGCCGTCTTTTTTGAGAGCCCATCCAATGAGCCAGCCACGCACCGCTTCGCCGCCGCACAGCGTTTCCAGTACGACCGTGGCCGATCTGCTCGAGCGCGTGCTCGACAAGGGCGTCGTCATTACCGGAGACATCCGCATCAATCTGGTCGACGTCGAGCTTCTGACGATCCGCATCCGGCTGCTGGTCTGCTCCGTCGATAAGGCGAGGGAACTCGGCGTCGACTGGTGGAACGCCGATTCGTTCTTTCTGGGGCCGGACAGAGCGCGATCCGCGCTGCCGGGCCGGACCGCCGCCGTCGACGTCGCGGCGGGGGCCGCCGCGCACGCCGACGCGGGGCGTCGGTGACGCGCGCGCCGCGCGGCGCACGCGACATCGGAGCGGATCGAAGGGCGGGCGTGAGCGCGCCGGATTTTTCCGGCGCCGCGAGCGGACGGCGTTCGTCCGTGCGCGGCGAAGCGCTCTTCGCGCCGTTCGCGCCGCAACGCTGACGCGCCGGATGGTCGGTGGCCGGCATCGCTGCCGCGCCCGGCCGGTCGCATCGCCGGATCATGGCGCGCCGCGCGCGTCGGCCACGCGCCATGCGTCTTTCCAATGGCGCTTTCTTCGACGCCGGCCCGGTTTCGCCCGCCGCGCGCCACGTCGCACGGGCTCGCGCCGGCGCTGTCCGCTTCCCCGAAATCCTTACTACGCGGCCGCCGATATCGATATCGAAATTGCTTGGTTAGCCTTTGCGAGTCGAAACGCTAAGGTGACGGACATGGCAGCGGGATGACATCGCGACGAGCGCGCGCCGGGCGACACGGGCGCGCGTCCGAACGCGACGAACACGCCGCTGCCCTTGTTCCGCAGAACGAACGGGCGCGCCGAAGGCGGCGAGCCGTCATGCCGGCGGCGCCGGCCGCGCGCGACCGTTCGCCTCCGACGACCTCGCCATGACCGACAGCATTATCGACACCGCACCGCACGACGCGCGCGCGAAGCCACTGATCGACGCGCTGATCGACGAATACGCGGCGCGCTACCGCGCGTATCGGCCCGACAGCCTCGCGTCCGCGGAAGCGGAACTCGCGCGCTATCCGGCCGAGCTGTTCGCGCCGCCCGAAGGCGCGTTCATCCTGCTGATCCGCGACGGCGAGACGATCGGCGGCGGCGCCTTCAAGCGCTACGACGCGCAGACGGCGGAGCTCAAGCGGATCTGGACGCGCGCCGATCTGCGGCGCCAGGGGCTCGCGCGGCGCGTGGTTCGCGAACTCGAGCTGCGCGCGGCGCGGCAAGGCTATCGGCGCGTCTATCTGACGACGGGCTTCCGGCAGCCGGAGGCATGGGCGCTGTATCTCGACGCCGGTTACGCGGCGCTGTTCGATCGCGACGTCGACCCCGAGATCTACGTGCATCTGCCGTTCGGCAAGGATCTGATCGAGCCGCGCCGCGCCGACACGCTCGGCGACCTGCGCGCGCCCGTGCCGGCCGCGCCGGTCGAATGACGCGATGCGCGGCCCGCGGCTCACGCCGGCATGTCGCATCGAAAACGACACCACATTCGCCACCAACAGGAATCGTCGATGACATTGCAATACACGAAGCCATTCGTCCGATCCGCCGCGCGCGCGGTGGCCGCCGCCGTGCTGATCGGCGCGAGCGCGGCGGCGTTCGCCGTCACGTTCGATTTGAGCCCCGGGCAGCCGGGCCGCGTGCGCGGCGCGCGCGACGAGACCGTGATCCGCGCGCTGCCCGCAGCGTTCAAGTTCGCCGAGCCCGACGCGCTGACCATCGGCATCGCGCCGAGCCAGCCGCCCATCAGTTCGTACGCGACCGATGCGCGCACCGTCGTCGGCTTCGACGCCGATCTCGCGCAACTGCTCGCCGACAGCCTCGGCCGCAAGCTGAAGATCGTCGCGCTCGCGTGGGCCGACTGGCCGCTCGCGCTCGAATCGGGCCGCGTCGACGCGGTGCTGTCGAACGTGACCGTGACCGAGGAGCGCAAGGCGAAGTTCGATTTCTCGACGTATCGCAAGGATCAGGTCGGCTTCTACGTGAAGTCCGACAGCAAGATCGCGTCGATCAAGGAGCCGAAGGACGTCGCGGGCCTGCGCGTGATCACCGACGCCGGCACCAACCAGGAAAAGATCCTGCTCGAATGGGATCGCGAGAACGTCGCGCACGGGCTCAAGCCCGTCACGGTCCAGTATTACGACGATCACGCGGTGAAGAACGTCGCGCTGCAGGCGGGCCGCGCGGACGCGATCTTCAGCGTGAACTCGGTGCTCGCGTACCAGGCCGCGCAGCAGCACCGGACGAAGCTCGTCGGCGCCGTGAGCGGCGGCTGGCCGCGCACGGCGGACATCGCGGTCACGACGCGCAGGGGCAGCGGCCTCGCCGAGCCGTTCACGATCGCGATCAACGATTTCATCAGGAACGGCGCGTACCGCCGCGTGCTCGACCGCTGGAGTCTCGGTTCCGAGGCGATCGACGCGTCTCGGACGAATCCGCCGGGCTTGCCGAAGACGTGATGCGCGATGCCTGCGCGATGGCCGTTCGCGAAGCTCGACGAACACGCGCGACGCCGGCGACACGCGCGACGCCGGCGCGACGCGAACAGAACGGCCTTCGCCACGCGAAGCCGCTTCATCGTGTCGCGCCGTGGCGTTGATTGACGAAGTCGCGCGGTGAAGCCGTCCGGCAAGGCGGTTCGGCGCAGCCGCCCATGCGAAATCCGGCGCAGCCGTCCATGCGAAACCGTTCGGCGAAGCCGTCCGATCGCGCGGGCGCGCCGGGCCGCAGAGCCGGACGCTTGCATCGCGTCACCGCATCGTCCGTTTTCCCGATTCATTTCCCGTAGCCAGCATTCGCACCCGCCATGTCTTATTCGTTATCGCTGCTGGACAAGAGCCCGATCGCCGAAGGCGCGACGGCGGCCGACGCGCTGCGTTTCACGGTCGCGCTCGCGCAGCGCGCCGAGGCGGTCGGCTATCGGCGCATCTGGATCGCCGAGCACCACGGCGCGCCGGGGCTCGCGAGCTCCGCGCCCGAGATCGTCGTGTCGCACGTGCTCGCGCACACGTCGCGCATTCGCGTCGGCTCCGGCGGCGTGATGCTTCAGCACTACAGCCCGTTCAAGGTTGCCGAGACGTTCAAGCTGCTCGCGTCGCTCGCGCCGGGGCGCGTCGATCTCGGCGTCGGCAAGGCGCCGGGCGGTTTGCCGCTGACGACGCGCGCGCTGCAGTCGCTGCACGACAAGCCGCACAAGCCCGCGTTCGCCGATCAGCTCGCCGAGCTCGACGCGTTCCTGCGCTGGGGCGTCGCCGAGGATCATCCGCTGGCCGGCGCGGTCGCGCTGCCGGTGCCGCCCGTGGCGCCCGAGCGCGTGCTGCTCGGCGGCTCGCCCGAGAGCGCCGCGCTCGCCGCGCGGCTCGGCTGGCAGTTCTGCTACGCCGGGCACTTCAACGGCGACGAGGCCAACGTCGAGCGTTCGCTCGACGCGTACCGCAGCGCGAGCGGGCGCGCGCCGCTCCTCGCGCTGTACGCGGTCGCGGCGCCGACGAAGGGCGAGGCGGAGCGGCTCATCGGCGCGCTGCGGATCTTCAAGCTGAAGCTCGCGGGCGGCCAGAGCGTCAATCTCGGCAGCGCGCAGGCGGCGGCCGAGTTCGCGCGCCAGAGCGGCGCGACCGATTACCGGATCGACGAGCTGCGTCCGCACGTGATCGCGGGCGCGCCGCACGACGTGCACCGCGAGCTCGACGCGCTCGCGCGCCGCTACGGCGTCGGCGAGTTCGTCGTCGATTCGCCGGTCACGCACTATCCGGCGCGGCTCGCGTCCGTCGAGCTGCTCGCGCGCGACCGCCAGTCCGCGCGGACCTGAGCATTCGAGCGGCGCGCCGCGGCTGCGCGCCTTTGTGCGATTCCAACGACACCGATCCTCGCCATGACCCAGTCCTCGATTCCCTTCGGCATCATGCTGCAAGGCGCCGGCAGCCACATGAACGCGTGGCGGCATCCGAGCAATCCGCCCGACGCGAGCGTCAATCTCGATTTCATGCTGCGCGTCGCGCGCAAGGCGGAGGCGAACGGCATCGCGTTCGCGTTCGTGGCCGACGGCCTCTACATCAACGAGAAGTCGATCCCGCATTTCCTGAACCGCTTCGAGCCGATCTCGCTCTTGTCCGCGCTCGCGGCCGCGACGTCGAAGATCGGCCTCGCGGGCACCGTGTCGACGTCGTACAGCGAGCCGTTTACGGTCGCGCGGCAGTTCGCGTCGCTCGATCTGCTGAGCGGCGGCCGCGCCGGCTGGAACGTCGTGACGACGCCGCTCGAAGGCACCGCGAAGAACTACGGCACGAAGCATCCGGAGCACGAGCTGCGCTACGAGATCGCCGACGAATACCTGAGCGTCGCGCAGGGCCTGTGGGACAGCTGGGGCGACGACGCGTTCGTGCGCGACCGCGCGAGCGGCCGCTTCTTCGACCGGGACAAGCTGCACGCGCTCGATCACGCGGGCCGGTTCTTCCAGGTCGCCGGGCCGCTGAACATCCAGCGCTCGCCGCAGGGGCAGCCGGTGATCTTTCAGGCGGGCTCGTCGGACGCGGGGATCGCGCTCGCGGGCAAGTACGCGGACGCGGTGTTCACGCATTCGCCGTCGCTCGACGAGACGCGCGCGTTCACGCAGCGCGTGAAGGACAGCGCGCTCGCGCACGGCCGCCGTGCCGGCGACGTGAAGATCTTCCCCGGCATCGGGCCGATCGTCGGGCGCACGGCGGCCGAAGCGGAGGACAAGTACCGCGCGATCCGCGATCTGCTGACGATCGACGACGCGCTCGCGTACCTCGGCCGCTACTTCGACCATCACGATTTCACGCAGTACCCGCTCGACGCGCCGTTCCCGGCGCTCGGCGACATCGGCCGCAACAGCTTTCGCTCGACGACCGATCGCATCAAGGCCGACGCGCGCGCGAAGGGGCTCACGCTGCGCGAGACGGCGCTTGCCGTCGCGACGCCGCGTCCGCAGTTCATCGGCGCGGCGCAAGACGTCGCCGACGCGCTGATCCGCTGGATCGACGCGGGCGCGGCCGACGGCTTCATCCTCGGCTTCGCGGTGCAGGCGCAGGGGCTCGACGATTTCGTCGAGCTCGTGATTCCGGCGCTCGAGGCGCGCGGCCGCTACCGGCGCACGCTCGCCGGCAGCACGCTGCGCGATCACCTCGGCCTGCCGCGCAAGGAAAGCCGCCACGCGGCGGCGGAAGTCGCATGACGGCGGCTGTGCGGCGCGCCGACGCGAGCCGCGCGCGTTTCTCGCCGCGTGCGCGCGGCGCCGCGCCGGGCATCCGCGCGGCACGCCACCGATTCAGCAAGGAACCACGACCATGAGCGACATCACTCACGCCGTCGGCGGCGCGCTGCCGACGCCAGGCATCCCTGCGGCGCGCGGCGCCGCGCCGCGTTTCCGGATCGTGCCGGCCCGCTATCGCGCGCGCACGGCGGGCACCGTGCTCGCCGTCGTGCTGATCGCGCTCATGCTGAATTCGGTGCTCGGCAATCCGCAATGGGGCTGGCCGGTTTTCGCCGAATGGTTCCTGTCCGAGCCGGTGCTGTCGGGGCTTGCGCGCACGCTGCTGCTGACCGCCCTCGGCGCGCTGTTCGGCTTCGCGCTCGGCGTGCCGCTCGCGCTCGCACGCGTGTCGCGCTCGCCGCTTCTCGCCGCGTGCGCGTGGGCGTTCATCTGGCTGTTCCGCTCGATTCCGCTCATCGTGCTGCTGCTGATCCTCAACAATCTCGGCTATCTGTACGACCACGTGCGGTTCGGCGTGCCGTTCACCGGAATCACGTTCGCGGACGTCGCGACCACCGACCTGATCAGCCCGTTTTGCGCGGCGGTGCTCGGCCTGACGCTCAATCACGCGGCGTTCGCGGCCGAGGGGATTCGCGGCGGCATCCTGTCGGTCGATCAGGGCCAGCTCGAGGCGGCCGCCGCGCTCGGCCTGCCGCGCGCGCGGCAGGCGACGCGCATCGTGCTGCCGCAGGCGATGCGCGCGTTCCTGCCCGTCGCGTTCAACGATCTGATCTCGCTCGCGAAGGGCACGTCGATGGTGTACGTGCTCGCGATGCCGGAACTTTTCTACACGGTGCAGGTGATCTATCGGCGCAACCTCGACGTGATTCCGCTGCTGATGGTCGCGACGGTCTGGTATCTGATCATCCTGACCGTGTTGTCGATCGTGCAGGTGCAGGTCGAGCGTCGCTATGCGCGCGGCGCCGTGCGCAATCCGGGGCGCTCGCCGCTGGCGGCGTTCGTCGCGAAGCTGGCGGATGCGCGGTGGCGGTGGCGCGGGCGCGCGGCGGACGCGGCGGCGGCGGCAGCGGCAACGGACGGTGTGGACAGCGCGGACGGCGCGGACGGCGCGGACGGCGCGGGCGCGGCGAGAGGCGCGAGATCGGCGAAATGGGCGAAATGGGCGAGATCGGCGAGATGGGCGCGGCGCGGCGCGGAGGACGGCGCGCACTCGGCCGGCGACGCGTCGGCTTTCGGCGCGGGATTCGCGCACGGCGAAAAGGCGTCGGCCGGATCGGCGGGCGGGGCGAGGGCGGCGGCGCTCGGCGCGTCGGGCGTTTCGGAAGTTTCCGCTACGTTCGGCGGGGGGGGATCGTCCGAGTCCGCTGCTTGGCCGGCTACGAAAGCGCCGAATGCTTCAAATGTTCCGGACGCCCCGGACGCGTTGACGCTTGCCGCGCCGAACGCCTGGGCTTCGCCCGCCGCATCGCCTGCACGCGCCGAGGCAAGCTCGCCGGCCGCCGCGCGCGCATGGGCGAGCGGGCGGCGCGGCGGCGAGGTCGCCGTCCATCGCGTATCGAAGAGCTTCGGCCAGCACAAGGTGCTCGACGACGTGTCGTTCGTCGCGCCGGCGGGCAGCGTCACCGTGATCCTCGGCCAGTCCGGTTCCGGCAAATCGACGCTGCTGCGCACGATCAACCACCTGGAGCGCGTCGACGGCGGCTTCATCGACATCGACGGCGAGCTGATCGGCTATCGCCGCGACGGCGACACGCTGTACGAGCTGAAGGAGAAGGACGTGCTGCGCCGGCGCGTCGACGTCGGCATGGTGTTTCAGAACTTCAATCTGTTCCCGCACCTCACCGTGCTCGAGAACGTCGTCGAGGCGCCCGTCGCGTCGGGGCGCGCGACGCGCGCCGAAGCCGAGCGCGTCGCGCGCGAGCTGCTCGCGCGCGTCGGCCTCGCGGCGAAGGCCGACGCGTATCCGCGCCGGCTGTCGGGCGGCCAGCAGCAGCGCGTCGCGATCGCGCGGGCGCTCGCGCTGCGGCCGAAGGTGCTGCTGTTCGACGAGCCGACGTCCGCGCTCGATCCGGAGCTCGTCAACGAAGTGCTCGACGTGATCAAGGAGCTCGCGCGCTCGGGGACGACGCTCGTCATCGTCACGCACGAGATCGGCTTCGCGCGCGAGGTTGCGGACACGGTCCTGTTCATGGAGCGCGGCCGGATCATCGAAGCGGGGCCGCCCGCGCAGGTACTCGGCGCGCCGGCGCATCCGCGCACGCGCGCGTTCCTGTCGAAGGTGCTGTGATGACGGCGCGGCGGCGGGCGGGCGCGGGGCTCGGCAGCGACGGCGATTGCGCAGGCCGTCGTCGTGCCGGCGTTGCGCGAAGCGACGCCGGTGCTCCACGCCGCGTGACGCGGCGCGGCGATGCGGATCGCGGCGGCGATGGCGTTGCGGGCGGCGTTGAAGGCAGCGTTGCGGGCGGCGGCTGGCCGACCGGGCTCGCGGCGCGGTCTGCGGCGGCCGAGAATGCGGGGCCGCGTCGCGCCGAGGTCGGCGGCCGCGGTCGCGGCGACGTCGCCAAGCGCGGCCGCATCGCGTGGCCGAGCGCGCGCGCGTCGTGCCGCGCCGAGCCGAACGCATCGCAGGCGCGGGCGCGATGATCGACCGACGCACGTTCATCGGCGGCGCGGCGACGCTCGCGGCCGCCTTCGCCGCGGCGCCGTTCGGCGCGCGCGCGGCCGGCATCGCGGTCGATCTCGATCCGCGCCAGGCGGGCCGCGTGCGCACGGCGCGCGATCCGGCGGCGGCCGACGCGGCGCGACGCTACCGCTGGGTCGCCGACGGCGCGTTCACCGTCGCGATCGCGCCGCACGCGCCGCCCGTCGCGACATTCGCGACCGACGCGCGCACGGTCGTCGGCGCGGACCCGGACTACGCGCAACTGATCGCCGACGCGCTCGGCCGGCGGCTCGCGCTTCTGCCCGTCGCGTGGGCCGACTGGCCGCTCGGGCTGAGCGCCGGCAAGTACGATGCGGTGATTTCGAACGTCGGCGTCACCGAGAAGCGCAAGGAGAAGTTCGATTTCACGACCTACCGGCTCGGCCTGCACGGCTTCTATGTGAGGGCCGCGAGCCCGATCGCGCGGATCGCCGAGCCGAAGGACGTCGCGGGATTGCGGATCATCACCGGATCGGGGACGAGCCAGGAGCGCATCCTGCTCGAATGGAACCGGCGCAACGTCGCGCGGGGGCTCCGGCCGGCCGACGTGCTGTACTTCGACGACGACGGCGCGTCGCGCGTCGCGCTGCTGTCCGGGCGCGCGGACGCCGAGCTGAATCCGAACGCGACGCTCGCGTACCAGGCGGCGCGCGACGGCAAGATCCGCTGCGTCGGCAACGTGAACGCGGGCTGGCCGGTCAAGGCGGACGTCGCGATCGCGACGCGCAAGGGCAGCGGCCTCGCCGACGCGCTCACGCTCGCGACCAACGATCTGATCCGCAGCGGCAAGTACCGGCAGGCGCTCGCGCGATGGGGGCTGCTGTCGGAGGCGGTCGACGAGTCGGAAACGAATCCGCCGGGGTTGCCGTCGTTTTGAGCGCGCGCGGCGCGTGCGGCGCTGGCCTCGTGGGTTCGCCCGTCGCATAATCGTGACCCTCTTCGTCGCTCGAGCGCCGCCATGCCCCGCTTCTCCCGATCAACGATTCGCCCGGCAGCCCGGCCCGCCGCGCCTCGCCGCCCGCGCCCGTGGCCACGCTCGCCCGTTGCCGCCTTCGCCCCGGCGGCCGTCGCATGACGCTCGCGCTGCTGACGGCCGTCGCCGTCGCCGCCGCGCTGTTGCGGCTCGCGAAGCGTCGCCGTGCGAGCCGGGCGCTGTTCGCCGCGTCCGTCGCCGCGTTCTTCGCGATCGGCTGCGGCCCCGCGCCCGCGTGGTTGCTGCGCCACCTGCAAGCGCCGTACGCGGCGCGCCCGGCGATCGAATGGGGCGAGCGCAACGCGATCGTGATGCTCGGCCTCGGCACCGAGAAGATCGCCGCGACGGGCGCGGTCGAGCCCGGCACGTTTTCGTATTCGCGGGTGGTCGAGGCGGCGAGCCTTTATCGCGGCTGCCGCAAGGCGCGCGCGGGCACCGATTGCAAGGTCGTCGTGAGCGGCGGCGACGCGCGCGGCAACGGCGTGCCGGAGGCGAGCGTCTATCGCGACGCGCTGATCGGGCTCGGCATCGATGCCGCCGACGTGCTGGCCGAGCCGCGCAGCATGAACACGTGGCAGAACGCGCAATTCACGCGCGCCGTGCTGGCCGGCTATCGCGCGGACCGCGTGCTGCTCGTGACGTCGGGCGTCCACTTGCGGCGCAGCGCGCTGTATTTCGCGCACTTCGGCGTGGCCGCGATTGGCGTGCGCGCCGAGTACCTGCAAGCGGTGTCGTTCCCGTTGCCGCTCGCCTACAACTTCTCGCTCGCCGATCTCGCGCTGCACGAATATCTCGGCATCGCGCGCTACCGGCTCTACGACGCGCTCGGCTGGAACCCCGCGAGAACGCAGCCGGGCGACGCGTGACGCGCCGCCCGTTCGCGCGCCGCCGCGACGCGGCGCGTCACTGCGGATAGGCGGGCGTGAACGTCAGCTTGATCGAGTCGATCAGCATGTCGTTGTCGCGCTGATCGGCCGTTTCGCGCCACACGTGCGTTTCTCCCGCATGCGTCGCGTTCCGGTGGTCGACGGGCTCGACGACGGTCGCCGCGCCCGGCACGCGGTTGTTTCTCGGCACGACGCCGCCGCGCGCCTCGCAATACTCGGGCACCGCGATCGCGATGTCCGAGCCCGACGGCCGCGTGACGCTCGTCGCGACGGTTTGCGACGTGCAGCGGCGGTCGGTCCTCGAGGTCGGGCCGACGTCGGCCGTCGACGACCAGCCGTGGTTGTTGGCCCGGTTGTCCGGGCCGTAGCCGATGAAGTTCGGATCGTAGCCGGCGTAGCCCGCGCCCTGTCCGGCGACGTTTTCCCAGACGCGCACCTGCGTCGCGCCGCCCTGGGGGATGTTGTTGACGAAATTGACGCGACCGTCAATATTTCGTGCCGGATGCCGTAAACGTGCCGGGGCGGCGTGCCGAGAGGGCGCTCGCCGTGCCGGCCGAAGGCCGTAACCGGTAGCCAGGCATTCCGGCATTTCGGCAAGCCCGAGAAATCCGGCCGCGACGATCTCCCGGCACGCGGGCGCGCCGCTCGCGGCACGGCCCACGGCGCCGGTTCGGGCGGCGCGGCCGCTGTGCCGGTGCGCGCGATCCTCGCGTGACACGCCGCGGTTTCGCGTGATCTGATAACCTTGCGCCGTGTAAGAAATGGTTTTCCCTTATTGGTGACGGTTCCGCTATCCGATTCTGTCACGTTGTCATATAAAGGAAAGACGATAGATAGACAGTGCGGTCCGTCGCCGCCGCGCCGCGCGCCCGCGCCGCCCGCAATCACGCATTCGTAACCCCAGCAACGCAACGACGTCCAATCAAACCGTTCCCCTTCAATACAACCCGCCCGAGACCACCATGCTCCAACTGTCCCGGCGCCAGTTCCTGAAGCTGTCCGCGACGACGCTCGCCGGCTCGAGTCTAGCCCTGATGGGCTTCTCACCGGCCGAAGCGCTCGCCGAGGTCCGCCAATACAAGCTGGCGCGCACTGTCGAAACCCGCAACACCTGCCCCTACTGCTCGGTCGGTTGCGGGATACTGATGTACAGCCTCGGCGACGGCGCGAAAAACGCCACGTCGAGCATCATCCACATCGAGGGCGATCCCGACCATCCGGTCAACCGCGGCACGCTGTGCCCGAAGGGCGCGAGCCTCATCGACTTCATCCATAGCCCGAGCCGCCTCACGCAGCCCGAGTATCGCGCGGCCGGCTCCGACAAGTGGGCGCCGATCTCGTGGAGCGACGCGCTCGACCGGATCGCGAAGCTGATGAAGGCGGACCGCGACGCGAACTTCGTCGAGACGACGGACGACGGCATGAAGGTCAACCGCTGGCTCACGACGGGCATGCTGGCCGCTTCGGCGGGCAGCAACGAGGTCGGCTATCTGACGCACAAGACCGTGCGCAGCATGGGGATGCTCGCGTTCGACAACCAGGCTCGTGTCTGACATGGCCCGACGGTGGCAGGTCTTGCCCCGACGTTTGGCCGTGGCGCGATGACGAACCATTGGGTCGACATCAAGAACGCGGACGTGATTCTCGTGATGGGCGGCAACGCCGCCGAGGCGCACCCGTGCGGATTCAAATGGGTCACGGAAGCGAAGGCGCATCGCAACGCGCGCCTCGTCGTCGTCGATCCGCGCTTCACGCGCACCGCATCGGTCGCCGACTATTACGCGCCGATTCGAACCGGCACGGACATCGCATTCCTCGGCGGGATCATCAACTACCTGCTGACGAACGACAAGATCCAGCACGAGTACGTCAAGCACTACACGGATTTCTCGTTCATCGTTCGCGAGGACTTCGCGTTCGACGACGGCATCTATTCCGGCTACGACGCGGACAAGCACGCGTACCCGGACAAGTCGACGTGGGACTACGAGCGCGGCGACGACGGCTTCGTGAAGGTCGACGACACGCTTGCGCACCCGCGCTGCGTCTACAACCTGCTCAAGCAGCACTACTCGCGCTACACGCCGGAGATGGTCGAGAAGATCTGCGGCACGCCGAAGGACAAGTTCCTCAAGGTGTGCGAGATGCTCGCGACGACGGCCGTGCCCGGCCGCGCCGGCACGATCCTGTACGCGCTCGGCTGGACGCATCACTCGGTCGGCGCGCAGATGATCCGCACGGGCGCGATGGTGCAGCTGCTGCTCGGCAACATCGGCATCGCGGGCGGCGGCATGAACGCGCTGCGCGGCCACTCGAACATCCAGGGGCTCACCGACCTCGGGCTGATGTCGAACCTGCTGCCGGGCTACATGACGCTGCCGATGCAGGCCGAGCAGGATTTCGACGCGTACATCCAGAAGCGCGCGCAGCAGCCGCTGCGGCCTAACCAGCTGAGCTACTGGAAGAACTACCGCGCGTTCCACGTGAGCTTCATGAAGGCCTGGTGGGGCGATGCGGTCGGCGCCGAGAACAACTGGGGCTACGACTATCTGCCGAAGCTCGACAAGCAGTACGACCTGCTGCAGACGATCGAGCTGATGCACGCGGGCAAGATGAACGGCTACATCTGCCAGGGCTTCAATCCGCTCGCGGCGGCGCCGTCGAAGCGCAAGACCTCCGAGGCGCTCGCGAAGCTCAAGTGGCTCGTGATCATGGACCCGCTCGCGACCGAGACGTCCGAGTTCTGGAAGAACCACGGCGATTTCAACGACGTCGATTCGTCGACGATCCAGACCGAGGTGTTCCGGCTGCCGACGTCGTGCTTCGCGGAAGAGCGCGGCTCGCTCGTCAACTCCGGCCGCGTGCTGCAGTGGCACTGGCAGGGCGCGGAGCCGCCGGGCCAGGCGAAGAGCGACCTCGAGATCATGTCGGGGATCTTCCTGCGGATGCGCGACATGTACAGGAAGGACGGCGGCAAGTACCCCGATCCGATCGTCAATCTGAGCTGGCCGTACGCGAACCCGGAAAGCCCGACGCCCGAAGAGCTCGCGATGGAGTTCAACGGCCGCGCGCTGGCGGACCTGCCCGATCCGAAGGACGCGTCGAAGACGCTCGTGAAGAAGGGCGAGCAACTCGCCGGCTTCGCGCAGCTGAAGGACGACGGCACGACGTCGAGCGGCTGCTGGATCTTCTGCGGCGCGTGGACGCAAGCGGGCAACCAGATGGCGCGGCGCGACAACGCCGATCCGACGGGCATCGGCCAGACGCTCGGCTGGGCGTGGGCGTGGCCCGCGAACCGGCGGATTCTGTACAACCGCGCGTCGTGCGACGTGAGCGGCAAGCCGTTCGACCCGACGCGCAAGCTGATCGGCTGGAACGGCCGTGCGTGGACGGGCCCGGACATTCCCGACTACAAGGCCGACGAGCCGCCCGAAACCGGCATGGGGCCGTTCATCATGAACCCGGAAGGCGTCGCACGCTTCTTCGCGCGCGCCGGGATGAACGAAGGCCCGTTCCCCGAGCACTACGAGCCGTTCGAGACGCCGCTCGCCGCGAACCCGCTGCATCCGAACAACCCGCGGGCGCTGAACAACCCGGCCGCCCGCGTGTTCCCGGACGACCGCGCGGCGTTCGGCAAGGTCGACACGTTCCCGCACGTCGCGACGACGTATCGCCTGACCGAGCACTTCCATTACTGGACGAAGCATGCGCGGCTGAACGCGATCATCCAGCCCGAGCAGTTCGTCGAGATCGGCGAGGATCTCGCGAAGGAGATCGGCGTCGCGCACGGCGAGCGCGTGAAGGTGTCGTCGAACCGCGGGCACATCGTCGCGGTCGCGCTCGTCACGAAGCGGATCAAGCCGCTGACGGTCGACGGCCGCAAGGTGCAGACGGTCGGCATTCCGTTGCATTGGGGCTTCAAGGGGTTGACGAAGCCCGGCTATCTCGCGAACACCCTGACTCCGTCCGTCGGCGACGGCAACTCGTACACACCGGAATTCAAGTCGTTCCTGGTGAAGGTCGAAAAGGCGTAAGGGGAAAGAGATGGCATTGCAATCGCTCGATATCAAGCGCGTCTCGGCCACCACGACGCCGCCGCCCACCGCGCGCGAGCCGGTGACGGGCAGCGTCGCGAAGCTGATCGACGTGTCGAAGTGCATCGGCTGCAAGGCGTGTCAGACGGCTTGCATGGAATGGAACGACCTGCGCGACGAAGTCGGCACGAACGTGGGCGTCTACGACAACCCGGCCGATCTGTCGGAGCACTCGTGGACGGTGATGCGTTTCTCCGAATACGAGAACCCGGCGGGCGACCTCGAGTGGCTGATCCGCAAGGACGGCTGCATGCACTGCGAGGACCCGGGCTGCCTGAAGGCGTGCCCGTCGCCGGGCGCGATCGTTCAGTACAACAACGGGATCGTCGATTTCCACGAGGAGAACTGCATCGGCTGCGGCTATTGCGTGACCGGCTGCCCGTTCAACATCCCGCGGATCTCGAAACAGGACAATCGCGCGTACAAGTGCACGCTGTGCTCGGACCGCGTCGCGGTCGGCCAGGAGCCCGCATGCGTGAAGACCTGCCCGACGGGCGCGATCGTGTTCGGCACGAAGGACGACATGAAGCGGCACGCGGCCGAGCGCGTCGCCGATCTGAAGGGGCGCGGCTTCGAGCACGCGGGGCTGTACGATCCGGCGGGCGTCGGCGGCACGCACGTGATGTACGTGCTGCACCACGCGGACAAGCCTTCGCTGTATCACGGCCTGCCCGACAATCCGTCGATCAGCCCGATGGTGAAGCTGTGGAAGGGCATCGCGAAGCCGCTCGCGGTCGCGGGCATCGCGTTGTCCGCGCTCGCCGGCTTCTTCCACTACACGCGCGTCGGCCCGAATGAAGTGACGGACGAAGAGGAAGCCGCCGCCCGCGACGACGCGCGCCGCATCGAGGAGGACGCGAAATGAAGCATGACGACCCCAACCTGATCGTCCGCTACACGGCGAACGAGCGCTCGAACCACTGGATCACCGCGATCTCGTTCGTGCTGCTCGCGCTGTCCGGGCTCGCGCTGTTCCATCCGTCGATGTTCTGGATGACGGCGCTGTTCGGCGGCGGGCAGTGGACGCGGATTCTGCATCCGTTCGCAGGCCTCGTGATGTTCGTGTCGTTCGCGGTGATGGCCGTGCGCTACTGGCATCACAACCTGCTCGACGCGGGCGATCGCCAGTGGCTGCGGCAGATGGACGACGTGCTCGCGAACCGCGAGGAGAAGCTGCCGGAGGTGGGCCGCTATAACGCGGGGCAGAAGCTGCTATTCTTCGCGATGGTGGCGTGCCTCTTGTTGCTGCTCGTTTCCGGGATCGTGATCTGGCGGCGCTATTTCTCGTTCTACTTCCCGATCGGCGTGATTCGCGCGGCGGCCGTCGTGCATGCGGCGGCGGCGTTCGTTCTGATCGTCGGCATCGTCGTGCACGTGTACGCGGCGCTGTGGGTGAAGGGCTCGATCGGCGCGATGGTGCGCGGCACCGTGACCGTCGGCTGGGCGAGAAAGCACCATCCGAAGTGGTTTCGCGAGAGCGTGAAGTAGCGACGCATCGCACGATGCCGGCGCACGGCGCGCAAGCGGACTTTGCGCGCGCGCCGCGCGACTCGCGACGGCCGCCGGCCGCATGAGCGGCCCGGCGGGCGCGCGCACGGCAGACACAACAAGAAAGCGCCGACGATTCGGCGCTTGTTTTTTTAGGGCACTCACGTGACTGACCCAACCCAACGCATTCTCGAACCGAGCGAAATCGCATCGCTCGATCATTCGGCCATTCCGCGCGTGCGCATGCCCGAGCGCGGCGCCGTGTTCGCCGCGCGCGCCGCGCGGCTGCGCGAGCTCGCGGACCTGAACCCCATCTCGGGCTACCTGCGGCTGATGGCGGCCGTCGCCGACGCGCAGCACGAACTCGTGCAGACGTTCGAGCCGAACGCGCCCGCGCGGGACGCGATCGAGCGGGCGCAACATCATTCGATGCCGCTCGCGCCGGCGCTCGGCGGCGAGCGCGATCCGCGCTGGCGCGACGTGCTGCAAGGCCTGCTCGACCGCGTCGAGCGCGCGGGCCTCGTGAATCCGCCGCTCGCGAAGCTGATCGACGGGCTGCGGCTGCGCGCGCCCGCGGGGCTCGACGCGCAGGCCGACGCGCTCCTCGCGCAGCGCTTCGCCGAAATCGACCCGGCGTCGGCGCCGTTCCTGATGGCCGCGTTGCAGGTGGTGTGGACCGCGCTCGCGAGCCGCATCGCGCCCGCCGACGTTCCTTATCTCGAGCAGCCCGGCCTTTGCCCCGTGTGCGGCGCGCAGCCGGTGGCGAGCATCGTGCGCGTCGGCGGCCAGTATCAGGGCTACCGCTTCCTCCAGTGCGGGCTGTGCTCGAGCGAATGGCACATGGTTCGCACGAAGTGCTCGCACTGCGATTCGACGAAGGGGATCGCGTATCACGGGATCGAAGGCGGCAGCGAAGCGATCAAGGCCGAGTCGTGCGACGAGTGCCACACGTATCGGAAGATCGGCTATCAGGAGAAGGACTACGACGTCGAGCCGCTCGCGGACGATCTCGCGAGCCTCACGCTCGATCTGCTGATGGGCGAGGCGGGCTACCGGCGCGCGTCGCCGAATCCGCTGCTGTGGCCGGACCTGCCGGCCGACGCCGCGGGAGAAGAGCGGACGTGAGCGGACCGGGCGCGAACGAACTGAACGAGCTGCTCGCGCGCGTGCCGTCGGTCGAGCGCGTGCTGTCGTCGCCCGACGTGAAGCCGCTCGTCGACGAATACGGACGCACGCGCGCGCTCGCCGCGGTGCGCGCGTCGCTCGACGCGTGGCGCGACGCCGCGCGCCGCGATCCGGCCGCGGCCGGCGCGCTCGACGACGCGCGGATCGCGGCCGACGTGCGCGCGCGTCTCGCGGCGGACGCGGCGGGCGCGCTGCGCGCGGTGTTCAACCTGACGGGCACCGTGCTGCACACGAATCTCGGGCGCGCGCTGCTGCCGCACGAAGCGGTGCGCGCGGTCGTGCAGGCGCTCACGCAGCCGATGAATCTCGAATTCGATCTCGCGACCGGCCGCCGCGGCGACCGCGACGATCTGATCGACGAGCTCGTCTGCGAGCTGACGGGCGCCGAGGCCGCCACCGTCGTCAACAACAACGCGGCCGCCGTGCTGCTCGCGCTGTCCGCGCTCGCGCCGAAGAAGGAGGTGATCGTGTCGCGCGGCGAGCTCGTGGAGATCGGCGGCGCGTTTCGCATTCCCGACATCATGAGCCGCGCGGGCGCGAAGCTGCGCGAGGTCGGCACGACGAATCGCACGCATCTGAGGGACTATGCGGACGCGATCGGGCCGCGCACCGCGCTCCTGATGAAAGTGCATTGCAGCAATTACGCGATTAGCGGCTTCACGAAGGAAGTGACGCTGCAGGAACTCGCGCCGCTCGCGCGCGAGCGCGGGCTGCCCGTGGCCGTCGATCTCGGCAGCGGCACGCTCGTCGACCTGACGCGCTGGGGCTTGCCGAAGGAGACGACGGTGCGCGAGACCGTCGAAGCGGGCGCCGACCTCGTCACGTTCAGCGGCGACAAGCTGCTCGGCGGCCCGCAGGCGGGCCTCGTCGTCGGGCGGCGCGATCTGATCGCGAAGATCAAGAAGCATCCGCTCAAGCGCGCGCTGCGCGTCGGCAAGCTGACGCTCGCCGCGCTCGAGCCGGTGCTGCGCCTGTACCAGGCGCCGGAATTCCTGCGCGAGCGGCTGACGACGCTGCGGCTCCTCACGCGCGCGCAGGCGGACATCGCGGCGGCGGCCGAGCGCGTGCGCCCGGTGCTGCAACAGGCGATCGGCGCGGCATTCGTCGTGAACGTCGAGCCGATGTTCAGCCAGATCGGCAGCGGCGCGCTGCCCGTCGATCAATTACCGAGCTGCGGCCTCGTCGTGCGCGCGAGCGACGGCAAGCGCAGCGGCCGCGCGCTCGCGCAGCTCGAGAAGCGCCTGCGCGGCTGGCCGCGTCCGGTGCTCGGCCGCATCGCCGACGACGCGCTGCGGCTCGACCTGCGCTGCCTCGAAGCCGACGACGAAGCCGCGCTCGTCGCGCAGTGCGCGCAAGCCTCGACGGACACGCCCGCATGATCGTCGGAACCGCAGGCCACATCGATCACGGCAAGACGACGCTCGTGCGCGCGCTCACGGGCGTCGACACCGATCGGCTGAAGGAAGAGAAGGCGCGCGGCATCTCGATCGAGCTCGGTTACGCGTACACGCCGCTGCCGAACGGCGACGTGCTCGGCTTCATCGACGTGCCCGGCCACGAGAAGCTCGTGCATACGATGGCGGCGGGCGCGTGCGGGATCGACTTCGCGCTCGTCGTGATCGCCGCCGACGACGGCGTGATGCCGCAAACGCGCGAGCATCTCGCGATTCTGCAATTGCTCGGCGTGGCGCGCGGCGCGGTCGCGCTGACCAAATGCGATCGCGCCGACGCGGCGCGCATCGCGCAGGTGCGCGACGAGATCCGCGCGTGGCTCGCGACCTCGCCGCTCGCCGGCGCGCCGATCTTCGAGACGCGCGCGATCGAGGCGGGCGACGCGGGCGTCGCCGCGCTGAACGCGCATCTGCGCGATACGGCGCTCGCATGGCGCGCGCGGCGCGACGACGGCCTGTTCAGGCTCGCGGTCGACCGCGTGTTCACGCTCGCGGGGCAGGGCACCGTCGTGACCGGGACCGCGTTCGCGGGGCGCGTGAGCACGGGCGATACGCTCGCCGTCGCGCGCACGGGCGAATCGGTGCGCGTGCGCAGCATCCATGCGCAGAACCGCGCGACCGACGTCGGCCATGCGGGCGAGCGCTGCGCGCTGAACCTCGCGGGCATCGACAAGGCGGCGCTCGCGCGCGGCGATGCGATCGTCGATCCGCGGCTCGCGGCGCTGTCGCCGCGTATCGACGTCGAGCTGACGCTGACGCCGGACGCCGACCTGACGATCTCGCACTGGACGCCGCTGCACGTGCATCTCGGCACGCTGCACCGCGTCGCGCATGTCGCGCTGCTCGACGGCGACGCACTCGGGCCCGGCCAGCGTGCGCGCGCGCAACTGAATTTCTCGGAGCCGGTGTTCGCGGTGCCGGGCGAGCGCTTCATCGTGCGCAACGCGCAGGCGACGCGCACGGTCGGCGGCGGCCGCGTGCTCGATCCGTTTGGCCCCGCGCGCAAGCGGCGCACGAGCGCGCGGCGCGCATGGCTCGACGCGCTTGCGACGTGGCTCGACGAAGGCCGCCTCGACGCGCTGCTCGACGAAGCGCCGCTCGGCATCACGCGCGCGACGCTGATGCACCTGACCGGCTTGCCGGCGCAGGCGTGGACGCTGCCCGCCGATGCGGTGAACGTCGCGTCGCCGGGCAAGCATGCGGACCAAGCGCGCGTCGTCGCGCGCCGGCATTGGGACGCGCTGCGCGCGCGCGCGCTCGACGCGCTCGCGACGTTTCACCAGCGCTCGCCGGACGAGCAGGGGCCGGACGTCGCGCGGCTGCGCCGGATCGCGGCGCCGCTCGCGGACGACGCATTGTGGCGCGCGCTGACAGACGCGCTGATCGCGGACGGCGCGGTTGCGCGCAGCGGGCCATGGCTGCATCTGCCGTCGCACGCGGTGAGCTTCGACGCGAACGAGGAAGCGTTGGCCGGGCGCTTGCTGCCGCTCGTCGCGGCGGGCCGCTACGATCCGCCGTGGGTGCGCGATCACGCGGCGGCGACGGGCGCGGCGGAGGACGCGGTGCGCGCGCTGCTGCGCAAGCTCGCGCGGCGGGGCGACGTGCAGCAGGTCGTGCGCGATCTGTTCTATCACCGCGACGTGATCGCGGAGCTCGCGCGATTGATCGCGCGGCTCGCGGACGAGCGCGGCGGCTCGCTCGACGCGGCGACGTTTCGCAATGCGACGGGCCTCGGCCGCAAGCGGGCAATTCAAATTCTCGAGTTCTTCGATCGCGTTGGGTATACTCGCTTCCACCGCGATCTTCACTGGTTGCGGGCCGACAGCCGATTGTTGATCGGTTCGCAGTAGCCCGGTTCCGGGCGTGTGTAGTTCGCAACGGATCTCGACGGGACGGCATGCTTCATGTCCGCTCCCGTTTCCGTTCTCGCAGGAAGGCATTCGTATCCGGTGGTGCGGCTGGGCTTCAAACCCAGTTGGTGCGGTCAGCCCGCGCCAGGTCGGTTCGACTCCGGCTGTCTTCCGCCATAAGGCGTTGCGGGAAATTGCGCAATCGGGATTCGAAGCAATTCAGTTCCGCAAATGTCATTCTTTTCCGCAATTCCGTCATTTCGTCGGCTTCACCTTGTCGCCGCGGCGATTGCGAACATAGTGCTCCGTCATGGTGGCCGAAGTGTGCCCGAGCTGCCTTTGTGCTTGGCGAATATCGCCCGTGCTGTCCGTCTTGTCGGTGCCAGCCTTCGCCCGCAGACCTCGAAATTGGAATTCGTTGTCGCGCACGCCGGCTTTTCTTCTGGCGTCGCGGAAGCGTCGTCGAAGAGTATCGAGCGTCATTCGTTCGCCTTTCTCGTTGACGACTAGCGCGGTGCTGACAATCTTGTATCCGGCTTTGCGGGCGCGAATGCGATTGATCACGGCCATAAGCTCGCCCGTCACCTCCATTCTGAGCTTCTTGCCGGTCTTACCCTGATCGATGTGCAGGAAGTTGTCACGGATATCGCGCTCGTCATGCAGCAAGGTATCCTGCGGTCGCTGGCCAGTCAGGTAGGCGAGGTCCATTGCGTCGCGCGTCGGCTGATCCGCATGGTCGTAGACTTTTCGGAACAGGTCATCTTCCACGTACACATCGCGCCCCGACTCGCTGTATTTCTTGATTCCCAAGCAGGGATTCGCCGCCTTTGTCATTCCGATTTCGCGTGCGAAGTTGGCGCAGCATCAAGTACGAAGAGATTTACCTGCGGGCCTACGAGTCGGTCAGCCATGCCCGGCGCTCCATCGGCGACTACATCGAGCTGTACAACCGGAAACGGCCCCATTCGAGCCTGGCGGATCAGACGCCGGATGAGGCATACTTCGCGACGCAGCCTGCGATCAAATCGGCCGCATGATTGCCTCGGACGTTCCACTTAAAAATCTCAGAAACCTGTCCGAACGAGTGAGGCCACCTCTCCCGCGCGCACGTTGACGATCACGGGCACCCCGGCTCCTCGATGCACGGGATCGTCGGCCCGCGATTGCCCATCACCGCGATGAAGCACGTCAGCGCGAGCGTCTCACGCAGCCGCGCGGATCGGCTCGGCCTCGCGCATCGCGGCGACGCCGATCTGCAGTGCCTCGGTGCCGAGGTAGTCCTGCCGCGTGCCGCTGTCCTGCGATACGAATCCTTCCTCGATCAGGCTCGCCAGATGGCGATGCACTTTCGCGGCGCTTTCGTCGACGTGCGCCGCGAGCGCCGTCAGCGTCGCGCGCCAGCCGAGCCGCGCGAGTCCCGTGAGCACCGCCATGCCCGTGGCGGCCGCCTGCACGCGTTGCCGCCGCTCGCGCGGCGCGGGCGCGTCGACGGCCGGCTCAGGTGCGGCGCGCGCGGGAGCGGATCGTCTTCGCGGGTTTCAGGGTAGGGGTCTTTTTCGTCATCCGGCGATCGTAGTGCGTGTCGCCGGCGGCGAGCGGACGCCGCCCCGGCCGCGTGACTACCCGCGTGACTACGATAGGAATGCGATGCACGTTGATCCCGATCTATGATTGCGCAATGCGCACCAGGGTTACGCAAAACGTCATTCCTCAATTGGAGGACCGCGATGACGAATGTCGCATCCGCATCCGCATCCGCATCCGCATCCGCATCGGCTTCGCTCGCCGCGCCGTGTCCGTTTCACGCCGCGTCGCCTTCCGGCGCGCCGCGCCCGGCCGGGTGCCCGGCGAGCGCCGGGGCGGCGGCGTTCGATCCGTTCTGCGACGCCTATCAGCAGGACCCGCCCGAATACGTGCGCTGGGCGCGCGAGCAGGAGCCCGTGTTCTACAGCCCGAAGCTCGGCTACTGGGTCGTCGCGCGCTACGACGACATCAAGGCGATCTTTCGCGACAACCGGACGTTCAGCCCGTCGATCGCGCTCGAGAAGATCACGCCGACGGGGGCGGAAGCGAACGCGGTGCTCGCGTCGTACGGCTATGCGATGAACCGCACGCTCGTCAACGAGGACGAGCCCGCGCACATGGCGCGCCGGCGCCTGCTGATCGAGCCTTTCACGCCCGATGCACTGCGCGCGCACGAGCCGATGGTGCGGCGGCTCGCGCGCGAATACGTCGACCGCTTCATCGACGACGGTCGCGCGGATCTCGTCGACCAGATGCTGTGGGAAGTGCCGCTCACGGTCGCGTTGCATTTCCTCGGCGTGCCCGAGGAGGACATGGACACGCTGCGCCGATACTCGATCGCGCACACGGTCAATACGTGGGGCCGTCCGCGGCCGGAGGAGCAGGTTGCGGTCGCGCAGGCGGTCGGGCAGTTCTGGCGCTACGCGGGCAAGGTGCTCGACAAGATGCGCGAAGATCCGTCGGGGCCCGGCTGGATGCAGTTCGGCATCCGCATGCAGCGCGAGCATCCGGACGTCGTCACCGATTCGTATCTGCATTCGATGATGATGGCGGGCATCGTCGCCGCGCACGAGACCACCGCGAACGCCGCCGCGAATGCGCTGAAGCTGCTGCTGCAACACCCGCACGCGTGGCGCGAGCTTTGCGATGACGCGTCGCTGATCCCGAACGCGGTCGACGAATGCCTGCGCCACAACGGATCGATCGCCGCGTGGCGGCGGCTCGCGACGTGCGATGCGACGGTCGGCGGCGTCGCGATTCCCGCCGGCGCGAAACTGCTGATCGTCACGTCGTCGGCGAATCGCGACGAGCGCCACTTCGCCGATCCGGACCTGTTCGACATTCATCGCGACAATCCCGCCGATCACCTGACGTTCGGCTACGGCTCGCATCAATGCATGGGCAAGCATCTCGCGCGAATGGAGATGCAGATCTTCATCGACGAGCTGACACGCCGCCTGCCGCACATGCGGCTTGCCGAGCAACGCTTTACGTATGTGCCGAACACGTCGTTTCGTGGTCCGGAGCATCTGCGGGTCGAATGGAACCCGGCCGAGAATCCGGAGCGGCGGCGCGCGCACGCGCGACGGTCCGCGCTGGCCGTGCGGATCGGCGAATCGGGCGCGCGCGGCGCGGGGCGCGCGATGCGCGTCGACAGCGTGACGGCCGTGGCCGAGGGCATTCTGCGCGTGCGTCTCGCCGCGCCCGACGGCGCGCCGCTGCCGCGCTGGAGCGCGGGCGCGCACATCGACGTCGAGTGCGGCGACACCGGCCTTTCGCGTCAGTATTCGCTATGCGGCGATCCGGACGAGCGCGGCGCGTACGAGATCGCCGTGCTGCGCGAGCCGGCGAGCCGGGGCGGCTCCGCCTGGATGCACGAGCGGCTGCGGCCCGGCATGCGCGTGAGGATTCGCGGGCCGCGCAATCACTTTCGGCTCGACGCGCATGCGCGCCGTGCGGTCCTGATCGCGGGCGGCATCGGCATCACGCCGATCGGTGCGATCGCGCGGGAAGCGCGTGCGCGCGGCATCGACTACACGTTGTATTACAGCGGGCGCAGCCGGCGAACGATGGCGTTCGTCGGCGAGCTCGCCGCGCTGCACGGCGACCGGCTGCGCTTGCACGTATCGGACGAAGGCACGCGCCACGATTTCGCCGCGCTCGATGTCGCGCCCGGCACGCAGGTTTATGCGTGCGGGCCGGCGCGGATGCTCGCCGCGCTGGCCGCATGCGCGTCGCGCTGGCCGGCGGACGCGCTGCGCGTCGAGCATTTCGCGGCCGGCGCGCCGCGCGTCGATCCGGCCGCCGAGCAGCCGTTCGAAGTCGAGCTGGCGGATTCGGGCCTCACGCTGACGGTGCCCTCGAACCGGACGCTGCTTGCGACGCTGCGCGCCGCGAACGTCGACGTGCAGAGCGATTGCGAGGAGGGGCTGTGCGGCGCGTGCGAGGTGCGCGTGCTCGCGGGCGAAGTCGACCATCGCGACAGCGTGCTGAGCGCGAGCGAGCGCGCGGCGAACACGCGGATGATGGCGTGTTGCTCGCGCGCGAAGCGCGGGCGGCTCGTGCTCGAACTGTAGCGGGGCTGGCCGCCCCGGCGCAGGACGGGCGACGACGAGGAGACGACGCGCGAGCGCGCGTGCGGGAAAGGCTCGACAACAGCCGCTTCGGCGCGCAGCGGGATGGCGAGGGCAACGGGGGTCGGCGTCGGCGGCGATGCGCTTTCGTCGCGTGCGCGGGCGTGGCGAAGCACGGCGCGCGCGGCGCGGCGAAAGCGCATGCCGGGCGTCGGCGAGGCGTGCCTTGCGCGGCGCGCGAACGCATCGCGCAAGGCACGAGGCGCGTCGAATCTGTCGGGCTGCGGCCTGGTCAAAGCGGCTTGCGCATCCTAATTTAAGAATACGCATCGCCGCGATTGGCCGTGATTCGTCGCGATTCGAACGAGACGAGGAAAGGCAAGACGAATATCGGCAAACGGCGCTGAAACCGGCCGACGGCAGCCGGTTTGGACCGGCCGGGTTTTCCGATCGCGCACCGGCGAATCACCGGCGAATCCGGCTGTCGAGCCTTCGCTGCCGACGAAGCGAAGCCGCTAATTGAGCCGGATGAAATGCCGGACCGGATTGGCGCGGCGATGCCGACGCGCGCCGGTCGCCGGATGCGCGCCGCATCCGGCGCGAAAACGCGGCGCGGACGTCGCGTCGCCTCGCCGACGAGCGCGTCGCGGCGGCGAAGCGCGCGTTCGTCCGTTCGACGGCATCCGCGCATTCATTTCACGAGCCGAGGAGAACTGCGATGGCCTTCAAGATTCTCAGTTGCGACGGTGGCGGCATCAGGGGATTGATCACCGCCTTGCTCATTCAGGATCTCGATCGACGCAGCGGGATGCTTGCGAGGACGGACGGCTTCGCCGGCACGTCGACGGGCGGCCTGATCGCGCTCGCGCTTGCGCGCGGCGTGCCGATCTCGCAAGTCGTCGACGTCTACAGAAGGCGAGGCGCGGAGATATTCCAGGAGAACGGCGCGTGGCTCGAACAGAGGGCGGCGCTCGCAACGAACGCCGCGGCTGTCGACGCGCTGGCCGGGCCGGGGCTTCTCGCATGCAAGTACGTGAACACGGGGCTCAAACGCATCGCGCAGGAACTGCTGCGCGGCGGGGATCTGAGCGAGCTGCGCCGCCTGATCGTCGTCAATTCGGCGCGCTTGTGGGACCCGGCGATGCAGGGCTGGACCGCCTGCACGTTCTCGAACGCGAGCGGCAATGCATATCGCCACGTGAGTCTCGTCGACGCGGCGCTCGCCACGTCGGCCGCGCCTTCGTATTTTCCGCCGTACGAAGTGCCGCTGCTCGGCTATTTCGCGGACGGCGGCGTATTCGCGAACAATCCGTCGATGACCGCCGTCTCCGAGGCGCTCGCGAGCGGCCTCGGCGGCGACCTCGGCAATTTGCGCGTGCTGTCGCTCGGCACGGGCGTCAGTCGCGAGGGCGTTTGTCCGGACGCCGTCGGCGACCCGCTCGGATGGGGCGTGACGACATGGTTCTGGCCGTTTGCGAGCAACGGCGTACCGGCGGCGGCGCTGCTCGGGCTGACGTTCGATACGACGACGATGCTCGCGACGCAGCAGGCGGCGCAATTGCTCGGCGGATGCTACCGGCGCGCCAATCTCGCGTTGGGCGATGCCGTGGAACTCGACGACTGGCGCATGGCCGCTCGGCTGGAGAGCGAAACGCTCGCGTACATGGCGACGCCCGAGTGGGAGAGCGTTTGCCAGTGGGTCGACGCGAACTGGCGTTGACGGCGTTGACGGCGTTGACGGCGTGCGCGGCGCGGCGCGGCGCGGCGCGCGGCGACGCGGCCGCGCGCCGTGCGGCGGTTCGCCATGCGCTCGGCGCGACCCGAATGATTCCGCGCGCCGTCGCCGTCACGCGTTGCCGAGCAGCGCCGCGATCGTCTCCGGCGACGGCAATTCGTAAGTTCGCCAAACCAGCTCGCCGCGCCGATCGATCATCTGCACCTGCGTGGCGTGATTGTCGAGACCCGTGCGGCCGCCGCCGAAGAACGCCTGCAGCGCGTCGACATCCTTCAGCCCGGGCGCGGCGGCGATCCAGCCGGGACGCGCGCCGAAGCGGGCGAGCCACGCTTGCATTCGCCGCGGCGTGTCTTCGAGCGGGCTGATGCTGAGCGACAGCAACTGGATGTCCGGCTTCGGATGCGGGCCGAGCAGCGTTTGCACGCGCCGGAACACGGCGCCCTGGATCGGGCACGTCGACGAGCAGCCCGTGTAGAACAGCTGCAGCGCGGTAACGCGGCCGGCGAGCAGCGCGCGCAGGCGGGTTGCGCGGCCGTCCGCCGTGCGCAGCGGCATGTCGGGCACCGGCACGGGCGGCGCGATCAGGCCGCCGTGATAGCCGCTTTGGCCGGCCGGCGGCCGTGCGCGTTCTGCTGCCGCGAGCGCGGGCAGCGCCGGCGCGAGCGATGCGCCGAGCGCGGCGGCGAGCAGCGCGCGCCGTTGCATCCGGATTTCATCGGCGCTCATGCGGCGTCTCGTTCAGAAAGGTCCAGAGCGCGGTGCAATCGCGCTCGCCGATGCGGTAGCGCGGCATTTCGACATTGATCAATACGTAGGCCGGATCGAGCCCGGTGCGCAGCAGCGCGCAGAACGCATCGCGATCGTAGCGGCTCGGCGGGCCGCCGCGCCGGCTCTGCAAATCGCCGAGCCACATGCGCGTGAGGCGCGGTGCAATCGAATTCGGCACCGCGGCGCCCGCGCCCGCCGCGTGACAGTTCGCGCAGCGCACGAGCGGCGCGGGCAGATCGCCGGGATGCATCGGCAGTCGCCCCTGCAGCCGCGCGTCGCCTCCGAACAACGCACGGCCGCGCGCCGCGAGATCGTTCGCGTGCGCCGCGTGGCCGGGCCACGCGAGCGCAAGCACGAGCGTCAGCGCGAGTCCCGTCGATGATGCGCGGCGCGCGCGCTGTTCGCCGAGCATCGTCACGAGATCCGGATCGACGTCGACACGCTCGGCACGCCCTGCGCGTTCAGCGCGAACAGCATGTAGTAGCCGGGCAGGACGATGCCGGGATCGGCGGGAATCGCGAGCCGGTAGCTCGTTGCGCCGGAGGACGTCATCGCGAGCGGAATGCGCCGCTGGTCGTTGTTCGTCGAATGCGTGACGGACGACAGGCGCATCAGCACGAACGACGTCACCGGCCCCTGCGTCGACACGCTGATCGACGTGCCGAGGCCCGCCGACGTCGGCGCCGACACGATCGCCGGCCGCTGCGCCGGCGTGCCGTCGGCGTTGAGCAGGTACGGCGGCGTCAGGATCTCCGCGTTCAGGTGATTCATCGCGCAGCCGGCGCCGCACTGGCCGCCGCCGCCCGCGAACACGCGGCCGTCCGGCATCAGGATCGCCGTGCTGTGATAGGTGCGCGGCGTCTGCATCGGCTTGAGCAGATTGAAGCGCTGCGTCGCGGGGTCCCATATTTCGGGAACCATGATCGCGGTCGTGTCGGTGAACGGCATCGGCACGCTCTGGCCGCCGATCATCACGATGTTGCCGTTCGGCAAGATCACGCTGTTCGCGAACGCGCGCTGGTAAGTCATGCCGTTCAGGCGCTGCACCGCCGCCGGCTGATTCGGCCCGCGCGTGATGTCGATCTGATAGACCGAATTCGACGCGTAGGTCGTGACGCTGCCGTTCTGCTGATACGATTTCGCGCCGCCCACTTTCAGGATCTTGCCGACGTCGTACAGCGACGCGGTGCCGTTGATGCTGAACGGATCGACGCCGCGCATGCCTGCCGACTGAATCGCGCCGCCGCCGTTCGTCGAGATCCAGTTCATCTGCGAGCTCGGCCCCGCATGGAACACGGTGCCGTTGCCTTGTGCGAACAGCCACAGGTGGTTGTCGCCGCGATAGATGCCCTGCGGGTCCGGGCCGACGATATTCGTCTCCGGCACGCCGGGCAGCAGCGTCCACGCGCCGCCGTTCGTCCACACCTCGGCGGTCTTGCCGCCCTGGCCGCCGCTCCACGAGCCGCCGAGCGTGAGCACCGAGCCGTTCGACAGCAGCGTGTCGCCCTGATAGCCGCGCGCGATGTTCATCGTCGCCGCAGCGCTCCACGTGTTGCTCGACCAGTCGTAGAGCGTCGTCTTCGGGCTGCTGTCGCCGCCGTTCACGAGCAGCCGGCCGTCCGGCAGCATCGCGGTGCCGGGGCAGAACATGTCCGAGCCCGCCGACGTTTCGAGATATGGCGTCGCCTGATTCGTCGCCGGATCGAACACGGCGGTTTGCGTTTGCGTCGTCTTGCCGCCGACGTCGTTCTGAAAGCTGAACTGCTGATCCGCCGACCACATCACGAGCTTGCCGTTCGGCGTGTTCGCGAGGCCGATCGGATTGACGGGCAGCGGAATCACCGGGCTCCACGCGGACGGCAGCGTGACCGGGAACGACTGCGGCAGGCTGAGCGCGAACTGATCGTTGAGCGCGTTCGCGTCCTGGCACGGATACTGGATCAGTGGCGCGCCCGACGACAGCGAGCCGCCGCTCACGTTCGCGCACATGCCGCTCGACACCGAGATCAGCCGGTACTTCGATCCGACGGGAACGACCGTCCATTGATCGTTGGTCTGCGCGTCGCCCTGACAGGGGTACTGAATGAGCGGCGTGCCACTCGTCGTGTTTGCGCCGGACACGTTCAGGCATTGCCCGGTGCTTTGCGACACGACGTGATAGCCGCTGCCGGCCGGCAGCAGCGACCAGCTCGTGCCGCCCTGATTCGAGCATGCACCCTGCACGACCGGCGCGGCGGCGGCCGTCGATCCGCCACTGACGCTCATGCAAAGATTGCTGCTCGCCGCCGCGACGTTGGTGAACGCGACGACGGGCAAGTACACGTTGAACTGGTCGTTGAGCGCGCCCGCGCTTTGGCACGGATACTGGATCAGCGCCGCGCCGCCCGCGCGCGATGCGCCGCTGACGTTCACGCACATGCCGCTCGACGCGGACACGATCCGGTAGCTCGAGCCGACCGCGACGATCGTCCATTGATCGTTGGTCATGCTGCTGTTCTGACATGCATACTGGATCAGTTGCGTGCCGCTCGCGAGCGAGCCGCCGGGCACGTTCAGGCACAGGCCGCTGCCTTGCAGCACGATGTGATAACGGCTGCCGACGGGGACGAACGACCACGTCGTGTTATTGAGGCCCGCGCACGACGTCTGCACGATGCCCGCGCCCGACGCGGTCGAGTTGCCGGCGGCGGACACGCACAGTCCGCTGTCCGCGCCGACGATGTCCGAATACGAGGCCGTGACGGCCGCGAGCGCGCCTTGCGGCAGCAAGAAGCCGGCGACCAATAAGCACAGCCAATATTGCGCGCGACGCCACGCGAATCGAAAGAAGTGCATCTCCGCCTCGTCATATGTTTTTCCCGCGGCGTATTAAAAGTGGCCGAATCGGATTCGACTGTTCGGCGCATGACTGAATCGCGAATGGAATCGCGCGTTCGGTTGATCGTTCGCAGGCGCGGCGGCGTTCGGCGAACGGGAGCGCGGTGCGCGCGTCGATCTCGATCGGCGGGCGACAAGGATAAAAAGGGAAAAGCAACAAGCAACGAAGCCTGTTCCGGTCATAAATGGGAAAACCCGATTTCCCATTTCCGGCGTGAAATATCCGTTTAAATAATTCAGCCGACGCTGAAAAAATCCGAAATTCCGGGCCGCCGGGATTTCGCGATTTCGCGTGCCGCCATTCGCGCGTTTTCCCTAGTGCATGAGAAGACGCGTCGTGCCGTTATCCAAGGAAAAAGAAAGATCGGGGACGAGGGCACCATGAGCGAACGCTTGAAAGCAAGCAGTCCTTCGATGTCGACAGAGCGCAACGAGTCCGCCGGGGAAGACGACGCACGGCCGGCGCGCGCGGCGAGCGACGCGCCCGCCGCGCGCGCCGGTCGTGCTGCTCGTCGACGACGAGCCGAGCGTGCTGTCGTCGCTCGAGCGCGTGCTTCGGCCGAAGCGCTACCGCGTGCTCACCGCCGACAGCGGCGACGCTGCACTCTGCCCGCGCTGGCCGAGTACGCGGTCGATCTGATCGTCTCCGACATGCGGATGCCGCGGATGAGCGGCGCGGCGTTTCTTGCGCGCTCGCGCGAGTGCCGGCCGGACGCGATGCGCATTCTGCTGACCGGCTATTCGGAAATCGATTCGGCGGTGCGCGCGATCAACGAGGCCGGCGTCTACCGTTATCTGACGAAGCCTTGGGACGATCACGATCTGCTGATGACCGTCGAGCAGGCGATCGAGCAGCAACGCCTGCATCGCGAAGCGGCGCGCCTCGACGCGCTCACGCGTGCGCAGAACGACGCGTTGCGCACGTTCAATGCGGGGCTCGAAGCGCAGGTGCAGGCGCGCGTCGAAGCGATCCGGCGGACGGCGCGGCGCCTCGACTGACGTGTCGCACCGAGACGCGATTCCGGTGCCACGGTTGCTCGAATCATGCGGCTCAAGCCTGTCCCGATCGTGCTCGCGCGGCTCGCTACCTTCGATGATTCTCGGCGTCCGTAATCTTGCGATAGAGCGACGGGCAGTAGATCCAGTTCGGCTCCCATTTCTCGTGGAAGCGCGACACGAACATCACGAAGAAGATGAGTATCGCGTAGAACACGTAGGTCTTGTCCCCGAGAAATGTCGAGAACACGATCGAGAGGGTGTTCTCCGGCGTCCAGCCGAGATACGCGTTCCAGCAGAGCATCGTCAGGCAATAGAAGGCGTACAGCGCGAACCGCATGGTGTTCTTTCGATCGTCGCCGAGCTTCTCCTGATGATCCTTATAGAGGTCGAGATAGTATTTGTCCTTGGTCAGATGAGCCTCGTCCCGGAGTTCGATCGGGCTCACGCAATCGTGACGCCGGCGGGCGCTGCGCTCCAGCGCGCCTGTCTTGACGTCGAGGTATGAGTGGAGGCTCGTCAGCCAGCTTCCGATCGTCGCGAGATAAATGGCGTCGACGAATGCGGCCAACAGCGGGAGGGCGATTGACGACAGGAATGAAAATCCCACGAATATGAGAATGATCTTGATCGGAAGATTGGCTCTCGACATCAATTCGGGATCGCCGGCGATCGCCATGATTCCCGGCTGGTGAGTCCAAACGAGTGCGTTGTCGGTGAGCAGCGTGAACGCCACCGATAGGAAAAAGAATCTGAGCTCCGTTGCGGCTTGCAGCGTCGAGAACAAGCCCAATCCCTTTGCCGCGCTTTCGCTGCTGTCGCTCAATTTGGATCTCCCGAGGTTGAAGGTGGGGGCCGGTGCGATGTATCGAATCTCAAGCGCTCGCGAAAACAGACTTGATCCCGCGTTGCGTATTTTCCAGTGTCGGAGACCATGGCCGCGATTCGAAAAAAAGCTTGGTTCGAGCATTGTGCCATCGCCGGCGAAAACGAAATGGAGACTCGCCGCGTGACGAACGACACGAAGGCCGAAAGCGAATCGACGATGTGCGCACCCGCACATCGATGATGCCGGAGCAAGGCGGGTCGGTTCTCGGCTTGGCCGACCTCGACGCGCGGGCGTACGCGCTCCTGGTTGCGAAAGGCACGAGCGTAGTGCGCGCGGGATCTGCGGCGTTGCGCGATGCGGCGCGCGTGACGTTCGCGATGCGTTTGCGCCGCGCTCGCGATGCATGTGCGATGCATTTTCGACACGGCAACGTCGGACGCCGACCTGCTTCGCGCGTACCCGTCACGCCGATTGTGAAAACGCCGGCTGTCGTTCACAATGCCCGACAGTCGAGGCCAGCCTTCGACTCATCCGTAGGCTCGTCGATCCGGGAGGGCGCATGCGTTTCGACATCACCGATCTGCGTCTGTTCGTGGCCGTCGTCGAGGCCGGCAGCATCACGCACGGCGCGAGCCGGGTCAATCTGGCGCTGGGCTCGGCGAGCGGACGCATCAAGCAGATGGAGGAGACGGCCGGCGTGCCGCTCCTCGTGCGCGAACGGCTCGGCGTGAAGCCCACCGAAGCGGGGCACACGCTGTTGCGCCATGCGCGCGCGACGCTCGCATCGATGCAGCGCCTCACCGACGATCTCGGCGAATTCGCGAACGGCTTGCGCGGCACGGTGCGCCTTCTGACCAACACCAACGCGCTCACCGAATTCCTGCCCGGCCCCGTTGCGCGCTTTCTCGCTCAGCATCGCAACGTGAGCATCGAGCTCGAGGAAATGCTCAGCCACGAGATCGTCGAGGCGCTCGTCGAAGGCGTGGCCGACATCGGGATCGTCGCGGCGGGCGAGCACGTCGGCGGGCTGCGGAGCTTTCCGTTCGCGACCGATCGCCTGTGCGCGGTCGTGCCCGCGTCGCAGCCGGAATTCTCGGCCGCGCGCGACGTGTCGTTCGAGACGCTGCTCGATTACGATTTCGTCGGCTACGCGGCGGGCGCGGCGATCCAAACCTATCTCGAAGCGCATGCGCGCGAACGGCATCGGCGGCTCAAGCCGCGCATTCAACTGCGCAGCTTCGACGCGATCTGCCGTCTCGTCGAAAACGGCGTCGGCGTGTCGGTGGTGCCCGAATCGGCCGCACGGCGCTGCAAGCGGACGATGTCGATCAAGACGCTCGTGCTGCGCGACGATTGGGCGCTGCGCGAAATGAAAGTGTGCGTCGCGGACGTCGACGCGTTGCCGACGTATGCGCGGCAATTGCTCGGCCATCTCGTCGAAAGCGGCAGGACGTTCGCGCGGCGCCGCTAGCCTTCCGGTTTCCCGAAGGCTGCCCCCGACAATGCCGCATTGTCGCGCGCGGGCCGGGTGGCGACAATGAACTCGTCGTTTCGTTCAGCGAGGAGCCTTGACCATGCCCGTTCCACACGACGCAGCCATGCCCGCATCGCTCAGCCGGCCGTACAGTCGGCCGCGCAGCTGGCTGTTTACGCCGGCCATGCGCCCGGATCGCTTTGCGAAAGCGCGCGAATGCGGTGCGCACGTGCTGATCGTCGATCTCGAGGATTCGGTCTCGGCCGCCGACAAGCAGCGTGCGCGCGACCACGCGCGTGCGTGGCTGGCGGGCGAGCCGGCCGAAGCGCGGCCGGCGTCGGCCGTGCGCATCAACGCGCCCGATTCCGTCGCCGGCCACGCGGATATCGGCATGCTGATCGACGCGCCGCGCCTGCCCGATTTCATCGTCGTCCCGAAGGTCGAGTCGCCCGAGCGGATCGCTCGTCTCGATGCACTCTTGCGCGACGCGGGCAGGGCGCCCCGTTTCGTCGCGACGATCGAGTCCGCGGCGGGCGTCGAGCAGGCCGGCGCGATCGCGCGCGCGTCGGCGTCGATCGAAGCGCTGATGTTCGGCGCGGCCGATTACGCATCCGACGTCGCCGCGCAGCCCGACGCGCTCGCGCTGCAGATCGCGCGCGTGCGCATCGCCGCGGCCTGCGCGCCTTGCGGCGTCGCCGCGCTCGACGCGCCCTGTTTCGCGCTGCGCGACGCGGCCGCGCTCGACGCCGATCTCGCGTTCGCCGTGCACAACGGCTTTCGCGGCAAGGCGGCGATTCATCCGTTTCACGTCGCGCCGATCAACGCGGCGTTCACGCCGTCGCCGCAGCGGATCGCGTGGGCGCGCCGCGTGATCGGCGTGGCGTTGCAAGGCGCGGCCGCCGTCGACGGCCGCATGGTCGACGAAGCGATCGCGCGCGAGGCCCGGGACGTCCTGGCCGCCGCGCGCTGACGCCACCCTTTTCTTTGACGAGGAGACGAGCATGAGCACGACGATTCCCGCCTATCGGCAAATCGGCGACAAGCGGTTTCGCGAGACATCCGGCCTGTATTTCGAGGACTTCGAGCCCGGCAACGTCTACGAGCATCGCCCGGGCCGCACGATCACGGACGTCGACAACATCTGGATGACGCTGCTGACGATGAACACGCAGCAGGTGCACTTCGACGCCGAATACGCGGCGAAGACCGAGTGGCGGAAGCTGCTCGTCGACAGCACGTTCACGCTCGCGCTGCTGACCGGCATGAGCGTGCGCACCGTCAGCGCGAAGGTGGTCGCGAATCTCGGCTGGGACCAGGTGAGGGCGAGAGCCCCGGTGTTCGCGGGCGATACGCTCTACGCCGAATCGAGGGTGCTGTCGCGCCGCGAATCGAAGAGCCGGCCGACGCAGGGAATCGTGACTGTCGAGACGACGGGCGTCAATCAGCACGGTGTCATCGTGATGTCGTTCGAACGCACGATGCTGATCTACAAGCGCGGCCTTTCGCCGGAAGCCGACGCCAATTACTGAACGACTGAAACGGAACGCCGAGGAGGTTCGGGATGCAGAAGGATCGTGACGTGAAGGAAATCTATACGGGGAAGCTGACGTCGCCGGATCGCGCGGTGTCGGCGGTGCGAAGCGGCTCGTCGATCGCGCTCGGCATGGCGATGGCGCAGCCGCCGGCGCTGCTCGCCGCGCTCGCCGCCCGCGCGGAAGCGGGCGACGTCGACGAACTGCGCGTGTACTACTTTCATGCGGAAGCGTTCCTGCGCGAGACGCTGCTGCGCTATTCGCTGATGGGGCGGATTCTGCCGCACTGCATGTTCATGGGGCAGCCCGAGCGCGAGCTCGTGAAGCTCGGCGAAGCGGACGGCGGCCGCAAGGTGGTGTTCTTCGTGCCGAATTCGTTCAGCCAGTCGCCGCGGCTGTTCGCCGATCACGTCGACGTCGACGCGATGCTCGTGATGGTGTCGCCGATGGACCGCAACGGCTATTTCACGTTCGGCACGAACAACGACTACACGAGCTCGGTCGCGCGCGCCGCGCGCCGGCTGATCGTCGAAGTCAACCCGAACATGCCGCGCGTGTTCGGCGATTCGCTGCTGCACGTGTCGGAAGTGGACGCGATCGTCGAATCGAGCCATCCGCTGCCGGAACTGACTCCGAAGCCGGGCGGTGCGCTCGATCGCGTGATCGGCGAGCAGATCGCGGAGCTCGTGACGGAGGGCGCGTGCCTGCAAATGGGAATCGGCGCGCTGCCGAACGCGGTGTGCGGCGCGCTCGTCGGCCACCGGCATCTCGGCATCCACACCGAGCTGCTGACGCCGGGGCTCGTCGAGCTGATACTGCGCGGCGTCGTCGACAACAGCCGCAAGACGCTCAACCGGGGCAAGTCGGTGTTTACGTTCGCGATGGGCGACCGCGCGATGTACGATTTCATCCACGACAATCCGGCGCTCGAGAGCCATCCGGTCGATTACGTGAACGATCCCTGCAACATCGCGCGCAACGACAACATGATCTCCGTGAACTCGACGATCGAGATGGACTTGACGGGCGCGTGCAATTCCGAGCACGTCAACGGCCATCAGTACAGCGCGTCGGGCGGGCAGCTCGATTTCGTGCGCGGCGCGTACGCGTCGCGCGGCGGGAAATCGATCCTCGCGTTTCACTCGACCGCCGCGGGCGGCGCGGTCTCGAAGATCGTCGCGCGGCTGACGGGGCCCGTCACGACGCCGCGCACCGACACGCACCTCGTCGTGACCGAATACGGCGTGGCGAACCTGAAGGGCTTGTCGTCGACCGAGCGGGCGAACGCGCTGATCCGTCTCGCGCATCCCGATTTCCGCGACGAATTGGCCGCGCACGCACGCGGATTGCACTTGATTTGAACGGAGGATCGCATGGCAAGCGCGATTGCCGATTACCTCGCGCCGACGCCGACGCCGGCCGCCGCCGGCGTCACGAGGATCTGGGGCGTGACGGGCGACAGCCTGAACGGATTGTCCGACAGCCTGCGCCGAATCGGCGGCATTCGCTGGATGCACACGCGCGATGAGAAAACGGCGGCCTTCGCCGCGGGCGCCGAGGCGGCGGAAACCGGCCGGCTCGCGGTGTGCGCCGGCAGTTGCGGGCCGGGCAATCTGCATCTGATCAACGGCCTGTTCGACTGTCATCGCAATCACGTGCCGGTGCCCGCGATCGCCGCGCAGATTCCTATTACGCGTCGGCGCGCGACGGGCTCGACGAGCTGGCGCGGCCGTCGCCCGCCGGACGGCCGATTCATCCGCAATATCTGACGCGCGTCGTCGACGAGCTCGCCGCCGCCGATGCGATCTTCGCGGCCGACGTCGGCACGCCGACGCTGTGGGCGGCGCGCTATCTGACGATGAGCGGCCGCAGGCGGCTGCACGGCTCGTTCAATCACGGCTCGACGGCGAACGCGCTGCCGCAGGCGCTCGGCGCGCAGGCCGCGCATCCGGGCCGGCAGGTCGTGTCGCTGTCCGGCGGCGGACTGCCGATGCTGTTCGGCGATCTGCCGAGCGCGCGCCGGCTCGATTTGCCGATCAAGGTGATCGTCTACATCAACGGCTCGCTCGGCTTCGTCGCGATGGAAATGAAGGCGGGCGGCTATCTGGACACGGGCACCGATCTGCACGAGACCGATTTCGCGGCGATCGCGACGGGCGCGGGCCTTTACCGCTTGCGCGTGACCGAATCGCGGGCGCTGCCCGACGCGCCCGGCAAGCTGCTCGCGCATCCGGGGCCGGCGCTCCTCGACGTCGTCACGGACAAGCGCGAGCTTGCGATGCCGCCGAAGATCGAATGGGCGCATGCGAAGGGATTCAGCTTGTCCATGCTGCGTGCGGTGCCGAGCGGGCGCGGCGACGAAATGCTCGAGTTCGTGCAGACGAATCCGCGGTGACGCGGCGAAGGCGGCTTCGCCGCGAAGCCGCCTCGTCGAGCGCGGACGGCGCGGGCGCGGGCGCGGTGATCGATACGATGGATCGTCCGGCGCGCCTGCCGCTGTCGGCGTCGGCCTGCTCATGATTTGGCATCCCTGGGATATCGCGAGGCGTCGACCGGAATTCGAGATCGATATCGGCTTCGATATCGGTCTCGAATTCGACGCCGATACGAATGCGAATCGCGATGAACACGTCGAGCAATTCGAATCGAATATCGCCATCGCGTGATTCGAAAATGCCGCGCCGGCATCGTCGCCATTCGTTCGACGTGCCGGACCGAGCCCGAAGACGGGCGGCGCGCGCCCCATGAGCCGAGCTTCGCCGGCGTTTTCGCGTATTTGAACAATAAGACGCGGCGGCCGATATTCCTGATCTTTCCGGGAAAAAATACCGCGCCTTCACGCAATCCGGAATATTTACATTCCTGACAAACCTGACAGTTCTATTTCGATCGAATGAATCGTTAAATTCGGTGCGCAACAAAAATTTCATTTCGATTACTTGTTAGTCAGGAGGGGATGTGAATCATCGAACCCGGTTGGGCCAGGTTTTTGCCGGCGCGATTCTGTGCGTCGCGGCGATGCAGGCGCACGCCGAAAGCGCCACGGACGTTTCGCCGATCTGTACGGCCGTCAGCACCGAACGGACGAAAGACGCATTGCTGAGCCGCGGCGCTCACTGTCAGAAGTCGTCTCCGCTCGAATACGTGGTCAAGGACGATCAGAACAGCGAGATCGGCCGCGTCGCCATCGACGCGTATGCGTATTCCGACAATCCGTCGAACCAGCTCGCGTGGACCTTGAAGTTCCGGTTCCGCGCGCGCGCGATTTCCGGCAATCCGGGCGGCGTGATGATCAAGCCGGTCGTCGAATGCGGCCCGGCATGCACGGTCGCGCCGAACGCGGGGGTGCCGCTCGCGATCGGCGGCTTGTCCAGCGAAGTGCCGGTGGCGATCACGCCGAACATGGGCGGCGACAATCCGCAGTTGATCCGTCCGACCATCGAGTACCGCGTCGCCAGATCGGGCGATTCGTTCGAGAACGGCGCGAGCGTGAGCTCGTATGCGGGAGCGGGCTACATTCCCGATATTCGATGCGACGTCGGGCTCGCGAAGAGCGGCACGCAAGGCTGCATCTATCCGGACGCGCCCGCCGTACTGCGCACCATCACCGCCGAGAATCTCGACGTCGACGAATCCGCGATCCATATTCGCGAGGCGCAGGCGGCGGGCAGTCCGGGCAAGTTCGTGTCGCGAGGAGATGGCACAATCTTCCCGGACACTTGGGAGTCGAAGCCGCTCAAGCGCACGCGCGATGCGGACTGGCGTCGCGCCAACCGCAGCAATTCGAAGCAGCAGTGCGTCGTGAAGTACGGTTCGGTCACGGGGCAATGCACGTTCACGGGCGATCCGGAGGAAACGCCGACGGATTGCGACTGCGACGAATATCCGTTCGCCGCGACACAGGAAGGCGCACGGGACAACGAAGTGTCGGTCAAGCGTATCGACGCGAGCGACAATCGCCGCGCCGGTGCGTATCTCGGCAACTTCTATTTGAACCAGCGTGTGCTGGATAGCGAGGAGTTTTACGTCGACGTGGGTTCGCAGGCCGCGTCGAAACGCTGACTCACATAGAAAAACAGCACCGACGATGCCGTGATTCGCCGTCTCGTTGCGCGAACCGCGGCATCGCACCTGAAGAATTCCATGAGCGAACACGCGAATTTTCCCGCCTGGCTCAATCAGGCTTATCAATGGTGCCAACGGGCAGTCCCGGGGGCAATGCAAAGCGAGACGGTAGCGATCGAGGATGCGCTGCTGCGCGTCGCCGCCGCCGACGTGATCGCCGTCGAAGACGTACCGTCCGTTGCGCTCGCCGCATCCGAAGGCTTTGCGCTGCGCGCGTCCGATACGGCGCGCGCGTCTCGTCGCGAGCCGGTCGAGCTCGACTTCGAGTTCACCCGGCGCGTGCTCGCGTCGCGCACGAGCAGCCCGGCGGCTCGCGCGATCGGCGTGCGGCGGGCGGTCGACATACCCGCCTATTTCCCGTTGCCGGAAAACGCCGACGCGATCGTGCCGAAGTCCGGGCATCAGGTGACGTATCGGGGCGAGAAGTCTTACCTGCGGTTTCAGGCTCCGGTGCCGCCCGGCCATCACGTGATCGCGCCGGGCAGCGAATACCGGAAAGGGGACGTGCTGCTGCCGAAGGGCGAGCGGATCACCGCCGAGCGGCAGGCCGCGCTGATCGCCGCGGGCGTGCGCGAGATCGCGGTGACGAAGCGCCCGCGCATCGGCGTCGTGATCGTCGGCTACGATCAGGTGCCGCCAGGCGAAGCGCGCGAACCGTGGCAACGGCCGGACACGCGCGGGCCGTACATCCGCGCGATGCTGCGGCGGTGGGGGTACGACGCGCCGAGCGTCGAATATCTCGCGCCGCCGGACATGACGCAGCCATCGCCCGATGTGCAGCGCGACGAATACGCATTCAAGCGGAAGCTCGTCGAGCTCTCGCAACGCTACGATCTGATCGTCGGCGCGGGATTGCCGGCGGCGCCGCCGTTTCAGGATCTCGGGCTGAATGCGCAGATGATGTACTCGACGGAGCGCTCGTCCGTCGAGATCAAGCAAACGCCGGCTGGGCGCTTCAATTTTGGTCGCAGCGACGATCGCTCGCCGCCGAAGAGGGAGACGGTTGCGCTGACGCGGCCCGACGGCACGCCGCACGGGACGCTGGCGCTGACGTTCTACGACCAGGCGACGCTGATCAACCTGCCCGGCCATACGAGCGCGGTGGCGATGCTGACGCACGCCGTCGTGTCGCACGTGCTCGATTTGCTCGAGCACGTTGCGCGGCCGGGACCGGATTGGGAAACCGGCGCGATCGCGCACGACGTCGAGCGCCATGCCGAGCTCAATGGCATGCAATGGGGCAATCTGCGCCGCGGCGCCAACGGCGAACCGATTGTCCGGCTGCTGCCGTCTCAAGGCGACGGGCCGATCCGCGGCGTCGCTCAGGCAAGCGTGCTCGTCGCGATTCCGGCTGGGCAGGCGCCGTTGCCGGCCGGCAGCGCGGTTCAGTTTCTGCGGCTCGATCGCGCCGGGCCGGATGCGGCGCCGCTCGACGCGTTGCCGGCCGCCGCGCCGGCGGCGCAGCCGTTGCCTTGCGCCGCCGTCGCGACCGCTTCCGCCGCTTCGGATGCGGCCGCCGCGAGCGCCGATCTTCGCGTCGTCTGGAATCAGCTCGACGACTGGTTCGCCGCCGATCGCAGCCGCTTGCCGGGCGGACTCAACGGACCGGCGCCGGCCGGCGAAATCGATGCGATGCAGGCGGCGCTCGGCGTGACGCTGCCGCCCGCATTCGTCGAAAGCCTGCGGATTCACGACGGCCAGGCCGATGCGGGCGCGGTGTTCGCCGAGAACGACGCGCTCCTGAGCGCGCGCGAGATCGTCGCGCAATGGTCGATCTGGAAAGGCCTCGTGGCCGGCGGCGATTTCGACGACATGACGTCCGAGCCCGACGCGGGCATCAAGGACGACTGGTACAACCTCAAGTGGATTCCGTTCACGCACGACGGCGGCGGCAATCATTTGTGTCTCGATCTCGATCCCGCCGAAGGCGGAACCGTCGGGCAGGTGATACGGGTCTGGCACGATGACGAGCGGCGCGAGCGCGTTGCGCGGGATTTTGTCGAATGGCTCGCTCACGTGGCGGACGAGCGGGGCGCGCGCTGACGTTCGCCGGCGATCCGCGGCGCGCCGATGCGCCGCCGGCCCGGGGCGGCGAATGAGCGCAGCGCGGCGCGCCGGCGGTTCGTCGCGCGCCGCCGGCCTTCGTCTTTTCGGCCGCGTGCGCGTCGAATTCCGCAACGTCGCGTCGCGCCCGGCAGCGGACGGCGGGCCGGCCGGATGGCGGCGCCTTTGATTTCGTCTCTTCTCCGCTGTCGATCGCGCTGCCGATTCCCCGCTAATGACCGGCGAGCTGCCTCACCTGCTGCGCAAGCCCCGCCAGCGAAATCTGCCCGCGCATCTCGGTCACGAAATTCCCCGCCAGCACCGCGACGATCAGCACCGCGATCGCGCCCTTGAGCGGCTGGCCGACCGACATCGGATCGAGCTTCTGCGCGGATCGCGAGACGAACGCGAGGCCCAGGTCGACGAGCAGCAGCATCGCCATCATCGGCGCGGCGATCCGCGCGATCATGTTCATCAGCATGTCGAGCCGCGCCTGCGCGAACAGCGCGAGCAGCGGTGCGGGCACCGGATCGAACGAGCCGAGCGGCCACCACGCATACGATTCGTACAGCGCGCCGAGCAGGAACGTCATGCCGCCCAGCATCCAGAACGCAGCGATCGTCAGCTGCCCGAACAATGTCGCCATCAGCGAGGTCTGCGTGCCCGAGCTCGGGTTCTGCATCTGCACGTTGTTGAAGCCGGCGACGTCGTCGACGTAGGTGCCGATCGCCTCGGCGGCCCAGAACACGGTGGACGCCGCGATGCCGAGCACGAGCCCGATCACGGCCTCCTTCGCGCAGGCGAACACGAGGAACGCGCCGCGCAGCTGCGGAATCAGCGCCTGCTGGCCGCACGCGACGAACAGGCACCAGAGCGCCGCCGCGCCGCTGCGCAGCGGGCCTTTCATCACGTTGTCGGCGGTCGCGGGCAGGATCGTCATGATCACGAGCAGCCGCTCGCTCGACAGCGCGAGCAGCACGATGAAGCCGATGAATTCGTCGCCGAGGTGCTGCAACGGAAAGATGTCGTAGGTCGTCATGCCGATGTCCGGGCTCCTAGTTCGATGCCCGCGCGGCCGCGAGCCGGCGTGCGAGCGCGCCTTCCTCGATTTCCTCGTCCTGCGCGTCCTCGGCGGCCGCCTCGGCCGCGCGTGCGAGCCGTCGGATGCGCTCGCGCACGACGTCGATCTGCGCATCGTTGCGGGCGATCCGGCGCGCGGCCGCGGCGAGCGCGTCGGCCTTCGCCTGCAGCGCCGCGCGCAGGCGTGCGCATTGCGCGTGCGCGAGCGCGTGCTCGTCGAGCAGCGCGTCGCGATAGCGGCGGCACGCCGCGTAGTCGCCGATCGCGAACGGCGCGCGGCCGGCCGCCATCGCGTCGACGCGCGCCGCGTAGCGGTTCGCCGCATCGCGCTTCGCGTACGCGTGCGCTTCGCACCGCGCGAGCTCGGCCGCCGCCGCGTCGCGTTCGGCGCGCAGCGCGCCTTGCTCCGCGCGCAGCTTCGCGCCGCGCTGCTCGCGGCGCGCGAGCAGCGTCTCGAAGGCGCGCTGCTTGCGGCACGTCATTGGACAAGCGCGTGCAGCGCGGCGAGCGTCGCGTCGGTCGGCGAGTGCTCGTCGGTGCGCTGGTTGAGGAACGCGCGGACCCGGTCGATCTTCGCGACCGCTTCGTCGGCCGCCGGATCGCTGCCCGCCTGGTATTCGCCGAGCTGCAGGAGCGTCTCGATCTCGCGGTGCTTCGCGAGCAGCCGGCGCAGCCGGCCCGCCGCGCCGACGTGCTCGCGCGTCGCGACCTGCGGCATGATCCGCGACAGGCTGCCGAGCACGTCGATCGCCGGATACTGGTTGCGCGCGGCGATCTCGCGCGACAGGATGATGTGGCCGTCGAGAATGCCGCGCACTTCCTCGGCGATCGGATCGCTGCCGGAATCGTCCTCGGCGAGCACCGTGTAGAGCGCGGTGATCGAGCCGCGCTCGCCCATCCCGGTGCGCTCGAGCAGGCGCGGCAGCTCGGCGAACACGGAAGGCGGGAAGCCGCGCCGCGCGGGCGGCTCGCCGGCCGCGAGGCCGATCTCGCGGCCCGCGCGCGCGAAGCGCGTGAGCGAATCCATCATCAGCAGCACGCGCTTGCCCTGGTCGCGAAAATGCTCGGCGATCGCGGTGGCCGCGTACGCGGCCTTCGCGCGCTCGATCGACGAGCGGTCGGACGTCGCGCACACGACGACCGAGCGCGCCATGCCGTCCTCGCCCAAGATCAGCTCGACGAATTCGCGCACTTCGCGGCCGCGCTCGCCGATCAGCGCGATCACGTTGACGTCGCACGATGCGCCGCGCGCGAACATGCCGAGCAGCGTGCTCTTGCCGACGCCGGCGGGCGCGAAGATGCCCATCCGCTGCCCTTCGCCGAGCGTGATCAGGCCGTCGACGATGCGCACGCCGGTCGCGAGCGACGCGTCCACCATGCGCCGCGACATCGGGTTCGGCGGCGGCGCGAGCACGGGGCGCAGCGCGTCGCAGTCGAGCGGGCCGCGCCCGTCGATCGGCTCGCCGAAGCTGTCGATCACGCGCCCGAGAACGCCGTCGCCCACCTTCACCGACAGCGGCCGGCGCAGGCCGACAACGCGCGTGCCGCGATTGATCTCGCCGAGCGCGCCGAACGGCGAGAGCAGCGCGACGTTGCGCGTGAAGCCGACGACTTCCGCATGCTGGAGCAGCGCGCCCGACGCGCTGCGCAGCTCGCACAGCTCGCCGAGCGTCGCTTCGAGGCCGACGACGCGCACGAGCGTGCCGATCACTTCGAGCACCTTGCCCGTCATGCCGACGGCGGGCTCGATCGCGAGCCGCGCGGCCATCGCGTCGGCGACGCGGGACAGATCGGTCAGCGCGTTCATGCGCGGCTCGCGTCGTCGAGCGCGCGGGCGAGCGCCGCGCGGATCGCGTTCAGTTGCGTGTCGAGGCTCGCGTCGACGGTGCCGAAATCGGATTCGCATACGCAGGTGCCGGGCGCGACGCGCGGCTCGACGACGACGTCGACGGGCACGTTGCGGCCCTGCCGGCGCCACGCGTCGGCGACGAACCCGAACTGCTCGCGCGCGGCGTCGTAATCGGTTTCGCACACGCGCACCGTCAGATAGCTGGCGCCGGCGACGACGCGCTCGACCGTCTGCGCCGCGCGCGCGAAGAGGCCGCGCGCGTCCTCCGCGCGCACCATCTGCTGGACGGCGGCGGCGACGAGCTCCGCGAGCCGCTCGCGCATCCGGTCGCGCACGCGCCGCTCCTGCTCGAACGAATCGGCCGCCTGCGCGTGCCAGTCGGCGATCGCCTGCGCGCGGCCCGCGTCGTAGCCGCGCGCATAAGCGCTGTCGTGCTCGCGCCGCGCCGCTTCGACGAGCGCGTCGGCCTGCGCGCGCGCGCGGGCGGCGACCCGTTCGGCTTCGTCGCGGGCCGCGCGCAGCACGGCGTCGCGTTGCGCCGCGAGCGCGTCGAGCGCGGCGTCGAGCGCTTGAACCGTCTCGAACGCGTCGCGGCGCAGCACGCCGTGCGGCGCGTCGATGCAGCAATCGTCGGCGAGCGGAATCTGTCGGTTCTTCAGCCAAAAAGCCATGACCACTCCGGATACAGCGACGGCAGGCGCGCGAGCAGCGTCGCGCCGTCCGCGTCCGCCGCCGCGTGTTCGATCCACGGCGCGCGCGCGCGCTCGCGCGGCAACGCGAGGCGCACGATGCGCGCCGGCCCCTTGGGCGACCAGACCCGTTCGCGCTCGAACAGGCACCAGCCTTCCCATGCGATGTCGTCGCCGGACAGTTGCGCGAGCGGCGTGATCGGCGCGCGGCGATCGAGGCCGCGCGCGCGCGGCGCGTCGGGCAGCGCCGTGAGCGCGGCGAGCGCGCGGCAGCCGTCGGCGCCGACCCAGCCGGCGAGCCGCTCGCGGCTCGCGCGGTCGATCCAGTGACGCAGCTCGGTGCGCCGCGACAGCAGCGCGCGCAGGCGCAACAGCCGCAGCGCGTCGGCCACGGGCAGCGCGGCGAGCCGGTCCGCGGGCGCATCGAAGCCGTCGAGTGGCGGCGACGAGGCCCCCACTGCGCGCAGCAGCAGCAGCGAGCATGCGGCGCGCAGCGCGGGCGCGCGCTCGCGCTCGCGCGTCGCGGCGACGAGCGGCGCGAGCGCGCCGTGCCAGCTCGCGTGAATCCAGTCCACCGCGCGTCGCGCGTTCGCGTCGTAGCCGGCAAGCCATGTCGCCCTTGCCGCGACGCTCGCGACGCTTGCAACCGGCGTGCCGCCGCTCATCGCGCGCCGGCCTGCCGAGACGCGGCGGCGGCTTTCGCGCCGCTGCCACCGCTGCCGCCACGGCCACCACCGCCACCACCGCCACCACCGCCACCACCGCCACCACCGCCACCGCCATTGCCATTGCCATTGCCATTGCCGCGGCCGCCGCCATTGCCGCCGCGCAGCCGCGCGGCGAGACCGCCCGCGCCAGCCCCCGCGCCGCCGTGCCTGCGCGCGCGCCACCACAGCGCGCCGCCCGCGGCCGCGAGCGCGGCGCACACGATGACGGCGGCGAGCACGCCGATGAGCGTCGCGCCGCCGGAGTCCCGCGCGCCCGGCTGCGCGGCCGACGCGAGATCGACCGGATCGGCCGCGACCGACGTGACGCTCACTTCGTCGTACGTGAGCCCTTCGACGCTATGGACGACGAGGTTCTTGATCTGCGGCGTGAGCGTCGCGAGATTCGCGTTCGGCCGGTACTTGATGAACACCGACGCCGACGACGGCTTCGCGACCTGCGCGAGCGGATCGTTGTTCGGCAGCACGATGTGCACGCGCGCGACGACGACGCCGTCGATCTTCGACAGCGTGTCCGACAGCTCCTGCGACACGCCGTAGATGAAGCGCACGCGCTCCTCGGTCGGCGTCGACACGAGGCCGTCCTTCTTGAAGAGCGCGCCGAGATCGTCGTAGCGCGCCGCGGGCAGCCCGCGCGCGCGCAGCACTTCCATCGCTTTGACGATCTGCTTGTCGTCGACGGCGAGCGTCCAGGTCTTGCCGCCGTCGGGCGTCTTCTTCTGCGCGTCGACGCCGGTTTGCAGCAGCGCGGCCATCATCTCGTTGCAGTCGCGCTCGGCGAGGCCGCCGTAAAGCTCCTGCCGGCAGCCGGCGGCGAGCATCGCGCATGCGACGAGCGCGGCGAGCCGGGCGGCGCGCCGGCCGCGCGCGGCGGCGATCGGGAGATGGAGTCGTTTCATGGTTACTGGTTCTTCATCAGTGAGCCGATCGCGTCCTTCGTCGACGTGACGACGCTCATCTTCGCCTGCAGATCGATCTGCATCGCGGTGGCCTCGGCCGACGCCTGGATCGACGCCGCGAACATCTGGCTCATCGGCAGCTCGCTCGCGTGCCGGCTCAAATAGGCGGCGTTGTCGAGCACCTGCCTGATCGCGGCGTCCGACGTCTCGACGAGCTTCGCGATCGCGCTCGCGTCGTGCGCAGGCGCGACGGGCGGCGCGGGCGTCGCGTTCGACATCAGCGCCTGGAAGCGGCCGGCGACGTCGGCCGGGACGTCGTGCGCCGCCGTGCCGGCCGTGGTCGTCGCAGCCGCCGGGCCGCCGGGCGCCGCCGCGTCGGAGAACGCGGCGTCGAGCGCGCGGGTCAGGTCGGTCGGGGAAAGCGGGGCGGTCATGCGGGCCTCCTCGTCAAAGACGCAGATATTGCCGATGTGCGAACGCGGCCTGCGCGTCGAAGCCGCCCGCGGGATTCGCGGGATTCGCAGGATTCGCGGGGCTTGCGGGATTCGCGCTCGGCGCATCGGGCGCGTCGCCGCGCGCGGCCGCGCCCGATTCGGGCAACTCCCAGACGCCCGTGCGCTCCGCGCGCTCCTTCGCGAGCATCACGTCGTGCTGCCGCTCGAGCGCGCGCACGAGCGCGACGGCCTGCGCGGGGCTGCCCGCCGCGAGCACCTCGTCGGCGGCGATCCGCCATTGCGGATCGCGCTTCAGTTGCAGCGCGAACGCGAGCAGCGCCTTGCCGTAGATCGCGTTCGTCGCGCCGCTCGCGATTTCCGCGAACACGCGCACGGCGTCGTCGAAATTGCCGAGCGCGACGTGCAGCATGCCGTCGAACATATCGGCGGCGGGCAATTGCGGCGCGAGCACGCGCAGCGCGTCGATCAGCAGGCCGATGTCGTAGGGATCGGCGGCCGGGCCGCCGAGCGCGCCGCCGAGCGCCAGGCTCGCGGCGTCGATCAGTTCGTTCAGCGCCGCTTGGCTGCATCGCAGATAGGTCGGCCGGGATTCGTCCATGGTGTGCGCTCCGTGTCGCCGCGCGAGCGGCGCATGTCGTTGATGGAAAAGCGTATGGGGCGCAAGGTAGCAGCGCGGGGCGGCCGCTCGGCCGCCGACGCGAAGCGCGCGCATGCGATGCGAAGCGCCGCGCGCGCTTCGCGTCGGGCGGCGCGGCTTCGGGCCGGCGCGCGCGCGCGGCGCGCCGCGCCATTAACGTACGCGCCGTGTCCGACTCTCGACAGGAACGGCGGCGATGGCCGAAGAGAAAACCGAAGAGCCCTCCGAGCGCAAGCTGAAGAGGGCCCGCGAGAAGGGGCAGGTCGCGAAGAGCAAGGACGTCGCGGACGCGGTGACGCTCGCGGCCGCGATCGGCGTGCTGACGGCGGGCGAATCGATGCTGACGGGCGGCCTCGTGCGCGCGATGCGCACCGCGCTCGATTTCGTGCACGGCGAGCGCACGCCGCAGGCGACGCTCGCCGCGCTGCACGACCTCGCCGCGAGCGCCGCGCTGACGATGCTGCCGTTCGCCGCCGCGGCGATCGTCGCGGGCGTCGCGTCGCAGGCGCCGCAGGCGGGTTTCATGGTCACGCTCGAGCCCGTGATGCCGAAGTTCGACGCGATCAATCCGATGGCGGGCATCAAGCGGATCTTCTCGCTGAAGTCGCTGCTCGAGCTCGTGAAGATGATCGTCAAGGCGGTGGTGCTCGCGTGCGTGATCTGGAAGATGATGACGTCGCTGTTTCCGCTCGTCGTCGCGAGCGTGTACGAAGCGACGCCGCAACTGTCGCGCGTGCTGTGGACGGTGCTGATGAAGCTGTTCGGCGTCGTCGCGCTCGTCGTCACGGTGTTCGCGGCGGCCGATTACAAGATCGCGCGCGTGATGTTCATCCGCGACAACCGGATGACGAAGGAAGAGGCGAAGCGCGAGCACAAGGAAAGCGAAGGCGATCCGCACACGAAGGGCGAGCGCCGCCGCCTCGCGCGCGAGATCGCGACGAGCGCACCCGCGCGGCAGAACGTCGGGCAGGCGAGCGTGCTCGTCGTCAACCCGACGCACTACGCGGTCGCGATCCGCTACGCGCCCGACGAGCATCCGCTGCCGCGCGTGATCGAGAAAGCCGTCGACGACGGCGCGCTCGCGCTGCGCCGTCACGCGCACGCGCTCGGCGTGCCGATCGTCGGCAATCCGCCGGTCGCGCGCGCGCTGTACCGCATCGAGCGCGACGCGGCGATTCCCGAAGAACTGTTCGAAACGGTGGCCGCGATCCTGCGCTGGGTCGAATCGGTCGCGCCCACGCGCGCCGCCGCCGTCGTTCCCTCCGCGAGGTCGTCATGACGCTGAAAACCCTCAAGCTTCCCGCCGGCGGCGAGGTCGGCATCACGGTGCTGGTCGTCGCGATCGTGTCGCTGATGATCCTGCCGCTGCCGCCCGAGGTGATCGACGTGCTGCTCGGCGTCAACATTGCGATCAGCGTCACGCTGCTGATGGTGACGATGTACGTCGGCAGCATCGTGTCGCTGTCGGTGTTTCCGTCGGTCCTGCTGTTCACGACGCTGTACCGGCTATCGCTGAACATCGCGTCGACGAAGTCGATCCTGCTGCACGCGAACGCGGGCGACATCATCGAGAGCTTCGGCGAGCTCGTCGTCGGCGGCAATCTCGTCGTCGGCCTCGTCGTGTTCCTGATCATCACGACGGTACAGTTCATCGTGATCGCGAAGGGCTCGGAGCGCGTCGCCGAAGTCGGCGCGCGCTTCACGCTCGACGCGATGCCCGGCAAGCAGATGAGCATCGACGCGGACCTGCGCGCGAACATCCTGACGCCCGACGAGGCGCGCCGCAAGCGCGCGACGCTCGCGAAGGAGAGCCAGTTGCACGGCGGGATGGACGGCGCGATGAAGTTCGTCAAGGGCGACGCGATCGCGGGGCTCATCATCACGCTCGTGAACATCGTCGCGGGCATCGCGATCGGCGTGATGTATCACGGGATGACGGCGGGGGAAGCGGCGAACCGCTTCTCGATCCTGTCGGTCGGCGACGCGATGGTGTCGCAGATTCCGTCGCTGCTGATCTCGGTCGCGGCGGGCGTGATGATCACGCGCGTCGCCGACGATCACGACGAGGGCGAAGGTGCGTCGCTCGGCTCGGAGATCGCGCGGCAGCTCGGCGGCAGCCATCGCGCGCTGTATTTCGCGGCGGTGCTGCTGATCGGCTTCGCCGCCGTGCCGGGCTTTCCGGCCGCGCTGTTCGCGCTGCTGTCGGCCACGCTCGCGTTCGCCGGCTACCGGCTGCAGAAGGGCGCGCGCCGCACGGCCGCGCGCGGCGAGCCGGTGATCGCGCTGCAGCGCGCGGGCGCGAAGAGCGGCACGCCGTCGATCCTGCCGCGCGCGCCGCTCTTCACGTGCGCGATCGGCGTGCGCGTCGCGCCGGATCTCGTCGCGCGGCTCGCGCCCGCCGCGCTCGATCGCGCGTTCGACGAGGAGCGCGCGAAGCTGCAGGAGGAGCAGGGGCTGCCGTTTCCCGGCATCACGCTGTGGACGAGCGGCGCGTTGCCCGAGGCGACGTGCGAGATCCTGATGCGCGACGTGCCGCAGGCGCGGCTCGAACTGCCGGCCGACCAGACGATGCTGCCCGACGCGGCGTCGGATGCGGCGCTCGCCGGCCGCTGCACGAAGCGCGGGCCCGCGGGCGGCCTCGCCGAGAGCTACTGGATCGACGACAAGGCGGTGCCGGCCGGCGCGCGCGCATGGCGCGCCGAGCAGGTGATCGCGCACGAGACGATCGCGCTGCTCCGGCGCAACGCGCATCTGTTCCTCGGTATTCAGGAAACCCAATGGATTCTCGATCAGCTCGGCGCCGATTATCCGGGGCTCGTCGCCGAAGTGCAGAAGGCGCTGCCGACGCAGCGGATCGCGGATGTGCTGCGCCGCCTGCTCGAAGAGCACATCCCGATCCGCAACGCGCGCGACATCATGGAGAGCCTCGTCGCGTGGGGGCCGAAGGAGAAGGACATGCTGATGCTCGCCGAATACGTGCGCGGCGACCTGTCGCGCTATCTCGCGTATCGCGCGGCGCGCGGCGCGCGACGGCTGCCGGCCGTGCTGCTCGACTTGCCGGTCGAGCAGCACATCCGGCAGTCGATCAAGCAGACGCCCGCGGGCAACTTCCTCGCGCTGCCGCCCGAGCAGGTGCGCTATCTCGTCGACAGCGTCGCGTCGTTCGTCGGCGAGACGCCGCGCGACGACGTCGCGCTCGTCACGTCGATGGACGTGCGCCGCTACACGCGGCGGATGATCGAGGCGCGGCTCGGCTGGTTGCCCGTCTATTCGTATCAGGAGCTCGGCGACCAGGTCGAATTGCAGCCGGTCGGCCGCGTGACGATGCCGACGGCGGCGCACGCATGAGCGCCGCTGATCTGAGGCCGGTGCGGATCATCGCGGGCGAGCCGGCCGCCGGGCCGGACGGCGCGTTCCCGGCACACACGGCGCGGCGGGGTTTCGACTATGCGCAATTGCTGCGGCGCGCGCGCGTCGCGCCGGCCGGCGAGCGCGCGTCGGCCGGCGACGAACGGCGGCGCGACGCATCGCCGCCATGGCGCGACGGCGCGCCGCCGCCGACCGAGCGCGAGGCGATGGCGCGCGCGTGCGCGGGCTCCGGCGCGTTCGTCAATCAGGTGTTCGCGCAGCGCGAGCGGATGGTGCGCGTCGCCGAGGCGCTCGCGGCCGAGATCGCCGCGCTGTGCGGCGACGATGCGGGAAGCCAGTGGGCGATCAGCCTGCCGCTCGCGCCCGCGCTGCTGCCGGACACGGTGCTGCATCTCGTTCTTTCGCGTTTCGACTTGCGGCTTCGGTTCGAGACGCCGGACGCGGCGACGCGGCACTTACTCTGCACGCATGGCGCGACCCTGCACGCGCGACTCGACACGCTGCTCGCGCATTGCGGCGCGCCGCGCACGATCGAGATCGACGTGGGCTGAGCAAGCGCGTAGCCGGACCCGCAAGTAAACCCGCAGGCGAATCCGCAGGCGGACCCGCAGGCGGACCCGCAGGCGAACCCGCAAGCGGACCCGCAAGCGAACCCGTAAGCGAACCCGTAAGCGAACCCGTAAGCGAACCCGTAAGCAAACCCGTAAGCAAACCCGACTATCCGCGACGATGGATACCGAGCCGATCGAACTGGAACCCGACACCGCCGCGCCGCCCGGCATCGACGCCGCGCTGCCGCTGCCCGCGTGCAGCGCGTTCGACGCGGCGCTCGCGCGCCTGATCGCCGACGCGCGGCTCGCCGCGTGGCTCGCGCGCTTTCCGACGTTGTCCGACTGGCGCGCGGCGACGCACGAGCGGCCGCGCTTCGAGCGCCCCGGCGTGCTCGATCTGCGATTGAACGGCGCGAGCGCGCGCGTCGCGATCGACCTCGCGGCGTTTCCGGCGCTCGACGTCGTCGCGGCGCCTGCGCTGGATGCGCGCGGCGACGACGCGAGCCTGTCGCTGCGCACCGCGCTCGCGTCGACGCTGCTCGCGCCGCTCGTCGCCGCGTTCGCGGCGGCGGGGCTCGCCGGCGTGACGATCGGCGGGCTGCGCGCCGCGCCTGCGGCGGCGCTCGACGCGACGCGCTGCGTGTTGACGTTCGCGCTCGACGGCATGCCGATGCGCTGCGCGCTGCTCGATGCGCAGACGCCGTGGCTCGACGCGCTCGCGGCGCGGCTGCCACGCGAGCGGCCGCGCGGCGCGGCGACGGGCGCGCTCGCGCGCGTGCGTCTGCCCGGCCGTGTGCGGCTCGGCTCGCGCGCGCTGCCGCTCGCGGTGCTGCGTAGCCTGCGGCCGGGCGACGTGCTGCTGGACATGGTGCCGTCCGCGCTCGGCGGCGCGCGCTCGGGCCCGCTGCACGCGTGGTGGGGTGCGCGCGGCGCGACGCAATGGCACGCAACCGTTCTGATCGAGGGAACCACGATGACGATGACCGAAACGCCCGACACCGCCGACGATCTCGACGAGCCGATCGTCGCGGGCGACTTGGCGGCGGATTCGCCGGCAGATTTTCCGGCCGATTCACAAGCCGCTTTACCGGCGGTTTCTCCGGCCACTTCAGCAGCCGCGTCACCAACCGCTTCACCAACCGCTTCGCTGACCGCTGCGCCACCCACTTCGCCACCCGCATCGCCGGGCGAAGACGCGCCACCCGCCGCGCCCGAGGCGGCCGCTCTCGGCGACGTCGCTCTGCCCGTGCACGTCGAGATCGACACGCTGTCGCTGTCGATCGCCGAGCTGGCCGCGCTGCGCCCGGGCTACGTGCTCGAGCTGCCGCTTGCCGCGCGCGACGTGCCGGTGCGGCTCGTCGCGTACGGCCAGGCGATCGGCGGCGGCAGGCTCGTCGCGGTGGGCGCGCATCTCGGCGTGCGGATCGACCGGATGGCGGGCGACGATGGTTCAGTTTAACGACATCACCGGCCTCCTGATCGCCGTGCTCGTGATGAGCATGGTGCCGTTCATCGCGATGGTGGTCACGTCGTACGCGAAAGTCGTCGTCGTGCTCGGGCTGTTGCGCAACGCGCTCGGCGTGCAGCAGGTTCCGCCGAACATGGTGCTCAACGGCATCGCGATCCTCGTGTCGCTGTACATCATGGCGCCGATCGGATTCGCCGCGCAGCAGCAGCTGCAGGGGCAGGCGCTGTCGCCGCAGCCGACGCAGGCGATGCTGCAGGCGTTCGGCGCGGCGAAGGAGCCGTTCCGCCAGTTCCTCGCCGCGCACTCGCGCGAGCGCGAGAAGCGCTTCTTCCTGCGCTCCGCGTCGGTGGTCTGGCCGAAGGCCGCGGCCGCGCAGCTGCGCGCAGACGATCTGATCGTGCTCGCGCCCGCGTTCACGCTCGCGCAGATGACCGACGCGTTTCGCATCGGCTTCATCCTGTATATCGCGTTCATCATCGTCGATCTCGTGATCGCGAACGTGCTGATGTCGATGGGGATGAACCAGGTGCAGCCGACCAACGTCGCGATCCCGTTCAAGCTGATGCTGTTCGTCGTGATGGACGGCTGGTCGACGCTCGTGCACGGCCTCGTGCTGACCTATTCCTGATTCACGCTTACCGCTTACCGCTTACCGCTTACCGATTCCGAGGAGATTCGCCCGATGGAAATCGACGACCTGATCCGGCTCACGTCGCAAGGCATGATGCTGTGTCTCTACATCTCGCTGCCCGTCGTGCTCGTCGCGGCCGCATCCGGCCTCGCGATCTCGTTCCTGCAGGCGATCACGTCGCTGCAGGAGCAGAGCATCTCGTACGGCGTGAAGCTCGTCGCGGTGACGGTGACGGTCGCGATCGCCGGGCCGTGGGCGGCCGCCGAGATCCTGCATTTCGCGCAGCAGCTCTTGTCCGCGGCGGTGCCGTCATGAGCCGCATCACGCGCGCGATCGCGCAAGCACTCCACGCGGCGAAGCCCGATCCGAGGCGGCGCCGGCCGGCGCGCGCGCGCGTCGCGACGACCTACGGCAAGTACGGCACGCGCTTTACGTATTCGAACGGCTATCAGGCGAGCGTGATCGCCGCGCGCAGCCAGATGCTCGCGAAGCTGAAGCCGCGCGCGCGGGCGGCGGCGGCGGGTTCGCGCGGGCGTCGCCGCGCCGATAGCCGGTCGGAAGCGTTCGACGGCGGCGACGAATCGTCGGTGCCGCATGCGCACGTCGCGCCGCATGACGAGCGCGACCGGCAGTCGGGCGGCCGGGGCGGCGGAGGGCAGCAGCGCGAGCAGGAGGAGCGCGACGGCGAATCGGCGAGCGTCCTTGCGCTGCCGCGCGTGCGCGCGGCGCGCACGCGGCCGGCGCTCGCGCCCGCGCAGCGTGCGCTCGCCGACCTCGCGCGCACGCCGGCAGGTGCCGCCGAGCGCGAGCAGGCGCTGCGGCATCTGTGGGCCGATACGTTGCTTCAGCTCGGCCGGCGTGTCGACGCGGAGCCGGGCGCGCGCATCACGGCGGCGCTGCTGAGTCACAGCGCGGACCTGCTCGCCGCCCGCCTGCGCACCGGGCCGTGGACGCCGATCGGCTGGAGCGGGGTGAAGCAGCTGCTGCTCGACGCGACGCGAAGCGTGCGCGCCGCGCCGCGCGATGCGGCGGCCGAGCGCGGCGACCGCGCGAGCACGCACTACCTGCTGCTGCCGCTGATGGTGTTCAACGCGGAGCGGCCGTCGACGAATGCGCAGCTCGCTCGCGCGATCGCGAGCGTGCAGACGCTGCGCGGCGGCGTATCCGCGATTGAGCGGGTTGCGCCGCGGGCGACACAGCGGGCCGCACAGCGTGGCGCGCCGCGGCCGCGATCGTGAGCGTCGCGGCGCGGGCGGCGCTTCGCAAACGCGGCGGCGAATTCGCGCGACGCACGAACCGCGGCACCGCATCGAACTATTCTGGCTACATCGACGAACGACGCGGCGCGATCGAAGCGACGCACGGATCGCGATCGATTCGATCGATGCCAATGAAACGCACGATGCAAGGACAAGGAGCAACCGATGAAGCTGCTGCGGATCTTGACCGGTTTGCACGCCGGCGCGGAAATCGCGCTCGACGCCGGCGAGCACCGGATCGGCGCGGGCGAGGACGCGGAGATTCGCATCACCGACTGGCGCGACGGCGATCTGTTGCTGTCGATCGACGCGCGCGGCGCAACGCGCGCGCGGCGGGCGGCGAGCGCGCCGCCGGAGACGGCCGCCGATCCGTTCGACGCCGACGGCTCGCCGCTCCTGATGCTCGACTTCGTGCCGGTGCCGTTCGGCGAGACGGCGCTCTGCGTTGGGCCCGCGGGCGGCGAGTGGCCGAGCGATCTCGACCTGCTCGCGACATTGTGGGCGCCGCCGCCCGGCGCCGACGCGGCAAGGCGCGGCGCGCAGCGCAAGCTCGCGGCGTGCGCGGCGGCGGGCGGCGCGCTCGTCGCCGGCCTTCTCGCGATGGGCGCGATGCTCGCGAGCGCGCATCCGGGCGCGCCGCCCGCGGTCGAGACGGCGGATGCGCTCGCGACGCGCATCGGCGGTGAGCTCGGGCGCGCGGGCTACACGGAGCTGCACGCGGCGCCGCGCGGCGCGATGGTCGCCGTCAGCGGGATGGTCGCGACGCCCGCCGACGACCTTGCCGCACGCAAGCTGCTCGACCGGCTCGCCGTGCATCGCGTCGAGCGCCGGTACGACGTCGCGCAGGACGATGCGCAGAGCATCGGCGAATCGCTCGGCGTGCCGGGCGCGACGGTCGCCTACGCGGGGCAGGGGCGCTTTCTCGTGTCGGGCGTCGTGCCGAACGTCGCGCAACTGCGCGCGGCGGTCGACCGGGTGCGCGCGGACGTCGGGCCGAACGTGCGCGCGATCGAGATCGACGCGCGGCAGTCGGGCGACGCGCCCGTGCCCGTCGCGTACTCGGGGATGCTCGAGATCGGCGACGTGCGCTACATCGAGACGCCGGACGGCGTGAAGCACGTGTTTGCGGGCGCGCCGGCCGACGGCGCGCCGAACCTCAACTGACAGGCCTCAACCAACGGGAGAAGCGGCATGTACGAAGCATTGGAACGGGCAGCGGACGATTGCGGACCGCTCGAGCAGGCGCTCGCCGCGCCCGACGCGGCCGCGCGCATCGGCGCGCTGCGCCGGGCGCTCGGCGAGACGGCCGAGCGCGTGAGCGCGGCCACCGCGCAAGCCGCGAGCGAGTTCGATCGCGATGCGATGCAGAAGATCTATCGCGGCTTGCTCGCGGCGCAGCGGATCGTCGCGACGCTGCACGAGGCGAACGCGACGGCCGCGTAGCGGCCACGGTTTCGCCGCGCGGCGTGCGGCGGCAAGCGGTGCGGCGCGAGCCGCGTCCGGCGCCGCCTCACGCTGCGCGGCAAAAAAGCGGCGGGCCGAGCGATGTGCAATAAGGATCGGCTGCGCCGGATTTCTGTCGATGCGTGTACGCACGCACTATCTATGGAGTGTTGACCATGAGCATCATTAATACGGCGTTGCAAGCGGGCGGAGCCCTGTTTAGTGCAGGCAACAGCACCGATGCGGGCATTGCGGCGATGAACAAGATGGCCGAGAACCAAATGAAGATGACGATCGCGCAATCGGAGATGGAGGTGAAGAAGGCCGCCGTGGGCCTGATTCAAAAAGGCGCGGAGAAGATTCAGTAAGTTCGCCGCCGCACGACGCGTGTTGGACAGCCGGCGCTGCGTGCGCCGGCTGTTTTTTTGCGGCGTGCCGGATGCCGGAATGGAGCAGCCATGAGCCAGGAACACTACGAGGGAATCATCGCCGAGGTTTGCGCGATCGTCGATTTGCCGGATGTCGACCATGTGCTCGAAACGCGCTCGATCGAAGTCGAGGGTTTCGACGTGCGGCTCGAATATTTCGAAGACGATCCGGAATCGATGTACGTGAACTTTCATTACGGGATCGTCAGCGCGGGGCGCACGCTCGCGGTGTACCGGCTGCTGCTCGAGGCGAACCTGCTGATCTATGCGCAGGACCAGGCGCAGCTCGGAATCGACGCGGACACGGGCGGCATCGTGCTGCTGATGCGGCTGCCGCTCACGCCGGACGTGACGGGCGAGACGCTCGCCGATCTGTTCGCGCACTACGCGGAGCACGGCCGCTACTGGCGGCAGAACATCATCGAGTCGGGCGACGAGATGTTCGGCGGGATCGCGTCCGGCGAATATTTCTGGCTGCGGGTGTAGCGGGGCGCGGCGCCGGGCGGCAAGCGCGGTAATCGCAGCTATTCCGGCAATTCCGACGATCCCGGCGATCCCGGCGATCCCGGCGATCCCGGCGATCCCGGCGATCCCGGCGATCCCGGCGATCCGGGCGATCCCGACGATCCCGACGATCCCGACGATCCCGACGATCCCGACGATCCCGACGATCCCGGCAATCCGGGCGATCCGGGCAATCCGGCAATCCGGCAATCCGGCAATCCGGCAATCCGGGCAATCGTAACGGAACGTCACAAACTGCTGCGCGGATTCGGCCCGGACGAGACGATAGCGGCACGCATCCACGCGCTGCGCCCCGCGACGAGCGGCGGCGCGGCGCGCGGATCGAGCCTGACATCTTCGTATTCGAAACCGCCTGCCGGGAGGACCCGCCATGTTTTCCACACTCCATTTCGCCGCCGCCGCCGCGCTCGCCAATCCTTCGTCCAACGGCGCGTATGCCGCGCGCGTGCTCGACGGCCGCTTCGCCGAAGCGGCCGCGTTCGTCGCCGCGCGCTGCGACGCCGAGCCGGGCGGCCTCGCCGCCGACGTGCGCGACGTCCACGCGTATGCGGACATCCAGCTCGTGCTCGGCCGCTTCGAGGAAGCCGAGGACACGTTCCGCCGCGCGCAGAAGCTGCTGCGCGAATCGCGCGACCAGACGCGCGTGATGACCTGCCGCAACGCGAGCTGGCAGGCGTTTTTCCAGAACCGCTTCGGCATCGCGCAGGCGGGCTTCCAGCGGATCGCGGACGATCGCGCGGCGAGCGTCGAGCAGAAGCTCGAGAGCCTCGTCGGCACGTGCGTCGTCATGCATCATCTCGGCCGCGCCGAGGACGCGATGGCGACGCTCGACGTGCTCGACGCGGCCGCCCGCGACGCCGATCCGCGCTGGCTTCAGCTCGCGGGCGCGCTGCGCGCGGATTTGCTGCTGCAATACCAGATCGGCCGCGCTGACGCGCTCGGCGATCACGTCTACTGGCGCTCGACGCTCGCCGATCTGCCGCCGTCCGCGTTCGCGCAGGCGGGCGCGTCGGCGGTAGCCGACGCCGCGCCGCCGCTGCTGCGGAGGCGCGTCGACTACATGCGGCAGGCGCGCGCGCTCGCGGCCGGCGACCACGCGGCGCTCGCGCGCATCGACGCGCACGTGAGCTGGTGCGCGAAGGCGGGCCTCGCCGACTATCAGCGCAGCGTGCGCCTCGAAGTCGCGCTCGCCGCGCTCGCCGGCCACGCGCCGAACGTCGCCGACGCGATGATCGCGCCGTATCGCGACGCGGCCGGGCGCTGCGGGTCGCACGTGCGCTGGACGCTCGATTATCTGTACTGCGCGGCGAAGGTGCGCGAGCAGCAGGGGCGGATTCGCGAATCGTCGTCGCTGTACGCGCGCTATGCGCTCGCGTCCGTTCGGCACGTGCGCTCCGACGGCGCGGCGCTCGCCCCGGCGCTCGCGATCGCACGCTGCGGCACGCACGCGGCCGCACCGAGCGACGACGTCAGCGCGCGGCTGCCAGGCAAGTACCGGCGCGCGTATCGCTATCTGATGGAGCGGCTCGACCAGCGCGACCTGTCGGTGCGGGAGATCGCCGCGCACATCGACGTGACCGAGCGCGCATTGCAGGCGGCGTTCAAGACGTATCTCGGGCTGTCGCCGAGCGAGCTGATCAGGCGGCAGCGGATGGAGCGGATTCGCGGCGAGCTGCTGTCCGACGCGCCGCGCGCCGCGAGCGTGCTCGAGATCGCAAGCCGCTGGGGCATCCGGCATCGGTCGACGCTCGTGAACGGCTATCGGCGGATGTTCGACGAGGCGCCGTCGCAGACGATCGATCGGTGAAGTCGCGCGGCGGGCGGCGGCGCTCGCCGCGTCGCGCCGGCCGATCGTCGTGCATGGGGCGGGCTTGCGCAGCGAGCGAGGCCGATGGGGCCGGGGCGCTGGTCGTGTGGCGTCCATCGGCCGTTTCTCCGTGCGGGAAGTCTGGCGCGACGGTCGGTGCGGCGCCGCTGGCGATGCCGCGCGCGCAACGCGTTCGCGGCGCGCGCGCCGCCCTCGACGGGCCGGGCCGCGTCACGCATGCCGCGGCCGGGCTTTGTTTGCGCGGGCGTCGTGCGAAGCCGGATGCGATGTCTTCCTGCGCTATGCGTGCTTTCCGTGCTTTCCGTGCTTTCCGTGCTTTCCGCGACATCCGCGACATCCGCGACATCCGCGACATCCGCGACATCCGCGAAATCCGCGAAATCCGCATTTGCGCGGATGTTTGCGCCGCGTGCCGATCACCGACGTTTGCTTCGGCTTAACGCGCGTTGCGGATTTCGGGCGAACCCGCTTGTTTCGACATGTTCGATCATGGGCGCGGAAGTCGCGGCCGAGCGACGAATTCGTGACGGCGATCGTCGCGTGCACTCGCGAAAATCGCATTCGAGTGCGCGATGCGCGTCGATCGCGGACGCGAGGCTTGCCATGATGCGCGTTGCCGATTTCGAGCGATCTCGTTTGCTGCGGCGTATGGGAAATCTGTCGCGAACCGCAAACCTCGAACCGCAAACCTCGAACCGCGAACCGCGAACCGCGAACCGCGAACCGCGAACCGCGAACCGCGAACCGCGAACCGCGAACCGCGAACCGCAAACTGCAAACTGCAAACTGCAAGCCGAAACAGGCAAACGAGAAGCGTAGAACGAAAAACGCAGAACAACGAACAACGAACAACGAACAACGAACAACGAACCCAACCGCCCGTCACCCCATCCCGCTCGCATGCACGTGCCGCGCCCATTGATACCGATCGAGCCGCAGCAACTGCGAGACGCGCGCGGCGACATCGTCGTCGTGTTCGCCCCGGTCGCTCGCCGCGAGCTCGTTCACCTTCAGGAATCGCCCGACGAGCGCCGTCGACGCCCGATCCCCCGACAGCAGCACGGTCTGCGCATAGCGCCGCCAGTCGTCGTCCCGCAGCGCGAACAGGCACCAGCTCTGCAACGCCGAGCACAGCGGCGTGCCGCGTTCCTGCTCCTCGAGCGTGCGCAGGATGTGCAGCGCGCCGATCCAGTCGCGCCGGCTGATCCGCAGCCGCACGTCGCACAGGTCGACCGCGGCGTTCCGCGGCTGCAACGCGCGCAGCGCAAGCAGCAGTTCGTCGAGGTCCGCGTGCGCGTTCGCGCGCAGCCCGGCCGAGAAGGCCGAGAGCAGCGCGCGCAACGCGGCCTTGTTGCACGGTTTGATCGCCATGTCGGTGGGATGCGTCGAGTAGAGATGACCCGGCGACGATGATCGCCGTTGCGCGCGAACGAGCGGGCGGTGCGCGCGAAGCGCCGTCGCGCGCGGCGAACCGCGCCGTGTCGCGCGGCGGCGGCGCGCGGCGCGCGACCCGTCGTTTCGTCCGCCGCGACGCCGCTTCGCCCGCTTCGCGGCGCATGAGGGCGCGCCGCCTAAGCTTGTCGACGAACCGCGGGCGCAGCAAGGCCGCGCGCGTTCTTTTCCCTTTCCCTCAGTCGATTCACATTCATAGCGAGACGATCATGAGCGTTAACGGCATTTCGTTGCAGACTCTCCATCCGTCGCAGTTCCACACTTCGTCGACTTCGCCGAGCAGCCGCGATCGGAAGATCGAGGAACTGCTCCACGAAATCGAGGAACTGCTGATGCAGGGCGATTCGGGCGGCGGCGACGACACGAACATCGGCGGCGATTCGAACGACGACACGCCGGCCGGCAACAACGGCCCGACGAACCACGCGACGCCACCGGCGGGCGGCAAGCCCGGCGAGGACCTGCGCGACGTGAAGCTGAACACGAAGGCGGGCGGCGAGGCGTTGCACCTGAAGATGGACTCGCAGGGCAACCTGTACAACGGCAGCAATAATTCGGTCGGCGTCGTCGACAAGGACGGCAATGTGAAGCTGAACGCCGGCGCGACGAAGGAGCTGGAGCGTCTCGAGTCGGGCGGCAATCCGTTCGTGAACGCGCATGTGGGCAAGCGCGGCGCGGGCGGCAACATGGAGTTCACGCCGGACGAAGTGACGGTGAGCGCGGGCGACCTCAAGCAGAAGGCCGACTTCTGAGCGCGCGGGCGGCGCGGCGCGGCGGCACTGGACAAGCGCTTTCGAATCGGTACACACTGCGCGCTCGCGCCGCCGCGTCGCGGCCCGTCCAAACATACGCGGAACCGAACGTCCGCCGGAGTCGAACTTGAGCGCGCCGCACGGGGCCGATGCCCGAATCTTCCAGATGATGCAGGACCGGCAGGCGTGGGGCACGCTCGCGCTCGACCGCGACGGCGCGATCGTCGCGGCCACCGCGCGCGCGCGCGCGCTGTTCGGCCGCGCGCTGCCCGCCGGATTGCCGCTGCGCGCGGTGCTCGGCGACGCGGCGGGCGCGGACGCCGCCGCGCTCTTCGAGGCGCTCGAACAAGGACTCGAATTCGAGACCGACGACGCGATCCTGTGGCTCACGCTGCAACCGGTCGAGCGCGATCCGGCGATCGCGGCGACGGTCACGGTCGCCGACGTCACGCCGCTGCGCCGCGCGCTCGACGAGCGCGTCGCGTCGCTGCGTTTTCTCGCGCACGACCTGCGTTCGCCGCAGAATTCGATCCTCGCGCTGACCCAGCTGCACGACGCCGATCCCGACGCGTTCGCCGCGTGCGGCGGCCTCGAACGGATCGCGCAGCTCGCGCGGCATGCGCTGCTGCTCGGTCAGGACTATCTTGTCGCGTCGGCGGCGGACGATTTGCGGCAACGCCATTTCGTGCGCTTCGATCTGCGCGGGATGCTGCGCGAGCTCGTGCCGAAGCTCGAAGTGGCGGCCGTCTATCGCGGCGTCGCGTTGCAGCTCTGGCTCGACGACGCCGCGCCGCTGTGGTTGCGCGGCGCGCGCGTATTTGTCGCCCGCGCGCTGCAGAATCTGATCGACAATGCGGTGCAGGCGTCGCGGCAGGGCGCGCGCGTCGAGATCCGGCTGCACGTGCGCGACGCGCACGCGGAAGTGACGATCCGCGATTGGGCGGGCGGCCTGCCGGGCCTCGCGCCGGACGCTCGGATGACGGATTTCGCGCCGCTCGCGAAGCGCGGCTCGATGGGCTTCGGCCTCGGCCTGCAGCTCGCCGCGCAGGTGGTCGCCGCGCATGCGGGCACGCTGCACGCGGAATCGAATCGCGGCGCGGGCACGTCGTTCGTGATGCGCCTGCCGACGCTCGCGCCGGCGCTCGGCGCGGCGCCCGTCGTGCCCGAGGGCATCGCGCGCTGGCGCGCGAGCGTCGCGCCGGACGGCTGAGCGGCGGCGCGCGTTTTCTCGTTTTTTCGCTTGACGACCCATAATTTCGCGATGTCCGAACCGAACATGCAGCGCACCGTGCAGCAGCCCAAGCAGATCGTCGTCGTCGAGGACGATCCGGTGCAGCGCACGCTGCTCGTCACGTGGCTCAAGGCCGAGGGCTACCGCGTCGAGGCGTTCGAGGACGGGCTCGCCGCGCGGCGCTTTCTCGGCGACAGCTGGGCCGATCTGCTGCTTCTCGACTGGGATCTTCCCGGGATGACGGGCGAGCGGCTGCTCGCATGGGTGCGCGGCCGCGCGCGCTCGATCGTGCCGGTGATCTTCCAGACCGTGCATTCGGACGAAGAGGACATCGTCAAGATTCTTGACGCCGGCGCGGACGACTTCCTCGTCAAGCCGCTCGAAAAGCAGACGCTGCTCGCGCGCGTGCGCGCGCTGCTGCGGCGCTTCGCGGCGCTGTCGGCCGATAGCGCTCGCATGCCGCTCGGCCGCTACGTGCTGTCGCGCGCGACGCTGACGGTGTCCGACGGCGGCGCGTCGCACGCGTTCAGCGCGAAGGAATTCGACATTCTCTGGCATCTGGCCGAGCATCCGGGCGCGGTCGTGCAGCGGCAGGACCTGCTGCGGCTCGTGTGGGGCGCGGACGCGTGCGCGCAAACCCGCTCGGTCGACATGTACGTGAGCCGGCTGCGCAGCCGCCTGAAGGCGGCGGGCATCGGCTGGACCGTGCACGCGGCGTATGCGACCGGCTATCGCCTCAACCTGGGCGCGGACGCGGAATCGACGGATCGCGCATCGTGACGCGGCGCGCGGCCGCATCGGCTGCCGCCGTGGCGCTCGTGCTCGCGGGCCATGCGCCGGCGCTGCGAGCGGTGCCGCTCGCGTGGCCGCTCGCGCGCTTCGACTATCGCGTCGGGGCGGTGAGCGCCGTCGACGCGTTGAGCGAGCTGAGCCGCCGTTCGGGTGTCGCAATCGACGTCGACGCGCGCACGCCGTGCCGGCTCGACGTGCGCGACGCGCTGCCCGCGCAGCGTTTCGTCGACTGGGTCGCGCGCACATGCGGGCTTGCGTGGTATTACGACGGCGCGGTGCTGCAACTCGTCGCGCCCGATGCGTTCGGGCGCGCGGCGGTGCGGCTCAATTACGCGACGCCCGCCGAGCTGCGCGCGACGCTCGCTCGGCAGCGGATCGTCGACGGGCGCTGGCGGCCCGCTTATGACGACGCGGCGCGGATCGTGCGGGCCGCCGGCCCGCCGCGCTACGTCGCGCTCGTGCTGGCCGCCGCGCGTGCGCTCGACGTGGCCGCGCAGGCGCGCGTGCGAACCGAGACGCGCGCGTTCCGGCTGCGCGCGCGCGCGGCGGCCGATCGCGACGTGCGCGTCGAGGTGGGCGATGGGGGCGACGCGTCGCTGCCGGGGCTCGCGACGCGGCTGCGCCGGCGGCTCGAAGCGGAGGGCGCGGCACCGCGCGCGGTGCCGGGCGTGCGCGAATTCACCGCGTCGCTGCCGATCGTCGGCGCGGACGCGCGCTCGAACACCGTGTTGATCCGCGACGTGCCCGCGCGCCTCGCGCACGACGCGCGGCTCGTCGCGCAGCTCGACACGCTGCCCGCGCCGATACGGATCGACGCGTTCGGCGCGACGCTCGCGCCCGCGCAGCTCGATGCGCTGGGGTTGCGGTGGCGCGACGACGTGCGGGCCTCCGCGGCATCGCGCGCGGCGGGCGATGCGCGCGATGCTTCGCGTTCGCCGGGGCGAGCGGAATCGTCGGCGGCGTCGGGTGCGGCGGATTCGCGTCGCGCATCCGCCGTAACCGGCATGTTCGGCATGTCCAGCGCGTCCGGCACGTCTAGCACGTCCGGCATGTCCAGTACGTCCAGCACGTCCAGTACGTCCAGCACGTCCAGTACGTCCAGCACGTCCAGCACGTCCAGCACATCCAGCACATCCAGCACATCCAGCACATCCAGCACATCCAGCACATCCAGCACGTCCAGCACGTCCAGCACGTCCAGCACGTCCAGCACGTCCAGCACATCCGGCGCGTCTCGCGCAACCGCCGCAGCCGCCGTAAATGGGACGCCGGCCGCATCCGGCGCGTCCAACGCCGCCGGCGCACCCGGATCGTCCAAACCCGCCAGCGCATCCGCGCCGCGCATCGCGATCGCGACGGACGGCTGCGCGCAGGCGCGTGTACGCGTCGCCGAACTCGCCGCGCGCGGTGCGGCATCGATCGACGTCGACGGCTCGACATTGACGCTTCCCGACGGCAACGCGGATTTCGGCCGTCTGCGGCAGGCGTTCGTCCCGTCGAATGACGGCGACGTGCGAACGCTCGACTCGCGGAGAAGCGGTTTCGCGATGCGCGTCACGCCGCGCGAAACCGCTCAGGCGGGCCGCTACGCGCTCGACATGCGGATCGTCGAGCGCCGCGAGGATGGCGGCGGCCGCTCGGCCGGCGCGCTGTCGCCGGGCGAAGCGACATCGGTCGATACGACGTCGGGCGAAGCAACGCTGGGCGAAGCCACGTCGAGCGTGACGCTCGCGGCAGGGGAGTGCGCGGCGGTGGCGCTGCCGCTTGCCTCCGGGCGCGGCGCGCGGCGGCTCGTGCTGGTGACGCCGCGCGTGATGACGACGGATTCGGCGCTCGTGTCGCGGCCGGCGTCGTCGGGCGCGCCGGCATCGGCGCGAGACGCGCCGGCCATGGCACACGTGAGCGCACCTGCACCCGCACGCGCAACGGCACCCGAAGCCGCAATCGAAGCCGCACCCGCACCGGCGTCCGCAACCACAACCACAACCACAACCACAACCACAACCACAACCACAACCACAGCCACAGCCACAGCCACAGCCACAGCCACAGCCAAGGCGGCGCTCGCCGCCACGAAGCCGTCGGCGCGGGCGCATCCGTCTTCACGCCCGCCCACGCCCACGCCCACGCCCACGCCGCTTTCGTCGCTGCCGGACGGCCTCGGCCTCAGGAGTCAGACGCGCCTGCTCGGCAATTGATGCAAATTCCGCACATTATCAAGCGACGATCGCGCACGATTCGGGCTCGCCGCCGCAATCGTCTTTTGAAATTAATGCGACCAGTCGATTAACGCGGGATCGGGCTTGTTTATATGATTTTTTTTCGATTTTAGATCGGCATATAAAAATGCCGGATCGGATGCGCATGCATCTAACGATTAACAATGGACTGCATCATTTCATGCAGTTCGAGCCGATTGTAAGTTGCCCGTAACGCGTCTTTCGTCGTGATCCGGTTGCGCGCCGCGAGCGAGGCGAGATCGTCGTTCAGCGAGCGCGACATGTTGTCCTCCCGGCGCCGCAGGAATTCGTTGACGAGGTGCAGCTTCGCCGGGTCCGCGATCAGCTTGGCGACCTGGTTGTTGTTGTTGAACAGCAGCTCGCTCGCGAGCACGAGACTCTCGCCGTCCGCGCTCGGCACGAGGCTCTGGCAGACGATGCCGATCAGCGATTCGGCGAGCGCGACCGCGTGCCGGTCGCGCTCGCCTGCCGGAAAGAACGACAGCAGCTTGTTGAGCGCGCTGACCGCGCTGCCCGTGTGCATCGTCGCGAGCACGAGGTGCCCGGATTCGCCCGCCTGCAGCAGCGTGTCGGCCGTCTGCGCGTCGCGCACCTCGCCCACCATCACGACGTCCGGCTTCTGCCGCAGCGCCTCGCGCAGCCCGTGCGGAAAATTCGGCGTGTCGGTCGGCACTTCGCGCTGCGAGATGATCGACTGGCGGCGCTCCAGATAGTATTCGATCGGCTCCTCGATCGTGACGATATGCGTGTTGCGCGTCGCGTTGACGTGCTCGAGCAGCGACGCGATCGTCGTCGTCTTGCCCGAGCCCGTCGGGCCGGTGACGAGGATGATGCCCTTCGTGTTGTCGAGCATCGAGCGCACGTACACGGGCAGGCCGAGCTCCTCGAGCGGCAGCGGCGCGAGCGGCAGGCGGCGCATCGAGATCACGATCTTGCGGCCGCCGCCCGCGCGATACACGTGGCAGCGCAGCCGGCAGCGCGTGAGGACGAACGGGCGATCGAGCGTGCCCTGGCGCAGCGCGTTCTCCCAATGCTCGTCGATCGCGTCGAGCAGCGGCCGCATGTCGTCGAGGAGCACCGGTTCGTCGCTCGTCTCGATCCAGCCGCGCGGCGTCTTGATCGTGACGGGGCGGTCTTGCTCGATGTGGATGTCGGTGAACATCTGCTTCAGGTCGATCAGGCCGAGCACTTCGCCCGCGAGATCGCGCAGCGGGGCGGCGGCGGGATGCTGGTTCATCTTGGCGATTCGAATGAATGGAATGGGCGGCGCATTGCGCGCGGCGAGTGGGAAATTGAATGGTCTATTGAATTTTGCATGCCAACTAGCTTTTGTCAAACTATTCGGGGTATATTTGCCGCGCAATAATCAATTCAATAATGCGACTGCGTGCGCAGACCTATTATGTAAAGCCGAGGTAATCCCGGGTCCGGAAAGCCATTTCCGGTCGCGAAGGCGGCCCGATGCGTCGGGCGCGGCATCCGGGATCGTCGAGCGGCAAAGCGCGGGGGCCAGCGGCGCACGACGGCAGTCGAGTAACGAGGAAAAACATGATGCACGGCGCTACGGTCGCCGCGGCCGCGTCCATCGCGATCGCGCTCTTTGCAACCGATTGCGCGGCGAGCGGTCCGCCCGCCGGCACCGATCCGGCATCGGGCGATGCATCCGCCGGGCGCTTCGATCACGCCCCGCTGACGGCGCAGCGAGCCGATGTCTTTCGCGCGCCGCCGCAGCCGGCGTCCGCCGTGTCCGCGCCGGGCGCGGACGCGTCGCCCGAGACGGCGGTGCCGGCCGCCGCGACCACGCCCGCGCTCGCGCCTGCGACCGCCGCGCAGCCCACGGCGCACTCCGTCCCGGACGGGCACGTCCCGAACGGGCACGTCCCAAACGGGCACGTCCCAAACGGGCACGTCCCAAACGGGCACGTCCTGAACGAGTATCTCTGGGACGTACGCACGTCCGACGGCACGATTCGCGGCGTCTTGTCGCGATGGGCGCGCACGGCGGGCTGGCAGCTCGTCTGGGATGCGCCCGTCGATTTCAGCATCGATGCGCAGGCGACGCTGCGCGGCTCGTTCGAGGATGCGCTGCAAGCGCTCGTCGCGAGTCTCGGCCGCACGTCGACGCCGATCCAGGCGATTCTCTATCAAGGCAATCACGTGTTGCGCGTCGTCGCGCAAGGAGCGGGCTGATGCGCGTCTATTTCGCCATTTCGTTTCTGGCCGCCGTGCTGCTCGCCGGCTGTACCGGGCTGCGCGGCGGCATCGAGCGGGACGCGCACCGCGATTCGAGCGCGTCGGACACACTCCTCAAGCGCGCGTCCGAAGGCGAAAACACCGTGCATGCGCTCGCGCCCGTCGTCGTCGACAACGGGCTATGGGTGTCGGCGGGCGCCGTCAAGCTGCGAAGCAGCGAACAGCTGCCCGCGCTCTTCGACGAGCCGGCTTCGTTCGATCGCTCGGTCTCTTCGTTATCCGAATTCGCCGAGCAGATCACGCGGCTCACGCAGGTGCCGACGCAGGTCGCCGCGAGCGCGCAGCAGGCGGCCGCGCGTTCGCAGCACGGCGGCGGCGCGGACGGCGCGGCGCGCGGCGCGAGCGTGTTTCTCAACGCGGCGGGCGAGCGCTCGATGCCGCCGCTGCCGCCCGGGATGCCGGGCGGCGCGTCGTCGGGCGTCGGCAAGGCGGGCGGCGGCGCGGGCGCGGACGGCGGCGGCACGTCGTTCGCGGCGGTGCGCATCCTGTACGCGGGCGGCACGCTGAGCGGCCTGCTCGACGCGGCGTGCGCGCGCTTCGGCGTGTTCTGGAAATTCGAGCAGGGGACGATCCGCTTCTTCTTCACCGATACGCGCACGTTCCAGGTCAACGCGATTCCCGGCGACTCGTCGCTGAACGCGTCGGTGGTGAGCGGGGCGACGAGCGACGGCGCGTCGGGCGGCTCGCAGGCGGGCGGCTCGGGCGGCGGCGCGAACGGCGCCGGCTCCGGCACGACGGGCCTCACCGCGAACAACACGGCGAACACCGCGGTGAATTCGCAGCTGTCGGTGTTCAACGGGCTGCAAAGCGCGATCCAGTCGATGCTTTCGCGCTACGGCAGCTCGGTTTCGTCGCCCGCGACCGGCTCGATCTCGGTGACCGACACGCCCGACGTGCTCGAGCGCGTCGCCGCGTTCATGGCGCAGCAGAACCGGTCGCTGTCGCGGCAGGTGCTGCTCAACGTGACCGTGCTCAGCGTGTCGCTGAATGCGGGCGACGCCTACGGCATCGACTGGTCCCTCGTCTACAAGACGGTGTCGGCGGGATTCGACATCGCCAATCCGTTCAAGCCGGTGTCGCTCGCGCCGGCCGATCTGTCCGCGACGGTGCTCAGCCCGACGAGCCGCTTCAACGGCACGAAGCTGCTGATTCGCGCGCTGTCGCAGCAGGGCACGGTGCGGCGCAAGACGTCGGCGTCGGTCACGACGCTCAACAACCAGCCGGTGCCCGTGCAGGTCGCGACGCAGACGGGCTATCTCGCGTCGGTGTCGACGACGAACACCGCGAACGTCGGCTCGTCGACGGCGCTCACGCCGGGCACCGTGACGACCGGCTTCAACATGACGCTGCTGCCGCACGTGCTCGACGACGGCACCGTGATGCTGCAGTTCTCGACGAACATCTCGTCGCTGCTCGAGCTGAAGGAAGTGTCGAGCAGCGCGGGCCGCGACGCGACGCGCATCCAGACGCCCGACGTCGACATGCGCAACTTCCTGCAGCGCGTCGCGATGAAGTCCGGCGAGACGCTCGTCATCAGCGGCTACGAAGGCGCGAACGATTCGCTCGACGAGCGCGGCGTCGGCGTGCCGAAGATGATCGCGCTCGGCGGCGGCTACGAGGCGCAGCGCTCGCGCGAGGTGATCGTGATCCTGATCACGCCCGTCACGCAGCGCGGCGGCGCGTGACGGAGCCGGCGATGAGCGCGCAAGTGATTCAAATCGGCCGCCAGCGCTTCGTCGGCGGGCTGTTCTGGCAATCGCTGTCGAGGCGCAACGAGCTGCGCGCCGAAGCGGTCGAGCTCGCGAAGAAGCTGAAGTTCGACCTGATGGTGCTGCGGATCGATCGCGGCGTCGCGGCGGCCGGCTATGCGAACACGCGCGACGGCTTCGCGCCCGGGCATCTGTCGCTCGGCGCGATGGTGTCGCGCGCGATCGCGCTCGAAGGCGCGTTCTACAACGGGCGGCGCCAGCCCGCGCCGAACTGGCTCGGCGCGTTCGCGCTGCCCGACGGGCGCTGGGCGTATTTCGCGGTGCGCGACCACGCGTTCATGCCGAACGGCGACTGGGTCGGCAGCCGCGAGGAAGCGCTCGAGCGGCTGCATACCGATTACGCGTGGGGCGGCTGGAACGTCGTGATCGGCGAGCCGGAGCTCGAGAGGCAGGGCTTCCAGAATTTTCAGCCGAAGCGGCTCGACGAGCTGCTGCCGCGCCGCGGCGGCCGGCCGCGCACCGAGCGCTGGTGGGCGCTGCGGCCGGTCGAGCGGCGCTTGCCGCCGCGCACCGCGCTGATCGCGGCGGCCGCCGTGTGCGTCGCGGGCGGCGGCCTGCTCGCGTATTGGCATCATCGCGCGAAGGTCGAGGCCGAGGAGCGCGAGGCGGCGCTCGCGCGCGTGCGCGCGGAGCTTGCCGCGCGGCAGGCGAAGAGCGAGCCCGTCGCGCATCCGTGGGCGACGCTGCCCGATGCGATCGCGTTCTCACGCGCGTGCGCGACGCGTTTCGGGCGGCTCGCGCCGGGCGGCTGGCGGCTCGAGCGCTACGAATGCACGCCGGGCACAGCGCACTACGCGTGGGCGCGCAACGGCTCGAACGTGCGCTACCTGCTCGCCGAGCAGCCCGCCGCCATCGTCGCCACCGACGGAGAGCGCGCGACGCTCGACGTGCCGCTCACCGCACCGACGGCGGACGACACGCCGCTCGTCGACGATTCGGCTGTCAGGACACAGCTTCTGTCGCGTCTCCAAATGCTGGATGCGGCCGCTAAACTGGACCGGCTGCTTCCCGATCGATCGTCGCACGCGCCGCTCGCGAATCTCGCGCAGCAGGCGGCCGCCGCGCCCGCGTGGCGCGCGTACCGGTTCAACGCGAGCCTGGGCGGCCTCGCGCCGCCCGAGTTCATGCGCGCGATCGACGTGCCGGGGTTGCGCGTGCAGCGCATCGCTTATCAGAACAATCAGTGGACTCTCGAAGGAGTGCTCTATGCGAAATAGTCGCGTCCGATCGATGTGCGCGCTTGGCGCCGCGCTGCTCGCCGGCGCCGCGCGCGCGGCGGGGGGCCTGCCGTCCGACGACGGCGGCGCGACCGCCGCGCGGCTCACGCAACTGCAAAGCGAGACGGTGCTGCTGCAGGCGCAGTTGAAGAAGCTCGAGACCGAGCAGCAGGTGGCCGAGCGGGCCGCGCAGCTCGCACGCGTGCGCGGCGGCGCGCCGGCCGGGCAGTTCGAGGTGACGGCGATCGAGGGCGTCGGCAAGCGCGCGTTCGCGACGCTGCGGATGAACGGCGGCGCCGAATTCGAAGTACAGCGCGGCGACGCGCTGCCGGATGGCGGGCGCGTCGTCGCGATCGGGCCGCGCGCGGTCGTCGTGTCGAATCGCGGGCGCACGGTCCGGCTGTCGACGGCGTCGCCGTCGCCTTCTTACGCGGGCAATCCGCCGCTGCCGGCCAACGCGGCCGCGCCGCTGCCGACGCTGCCCTCGCTGCCTTCCCTGCCCGCGAGCGGATCATGAGCCAGGACGCGCAACGACCCGACGCGTCGGCCGTGCGCGCGACGCCGCCCGCCGTTGCCGACGCCGCGCCGCCGCGCGGCCCGCGCGCCGTCAGCGAAGCGGGCGACTTCGCCGCGAGCGTCGAGGAGCGCAAGTTCGTCTGCCTGTTCGACGACGGGCGGCTGCTCATCGCCGAAGGCCACGAGATGAATCCGTTCGTGCTGTCGTATCGCGCGCGGCTCGACCGGATGGGCCGGCCGTACCGGCCGACGCCCGCGACGCTGATGCAGGTGCGCGAGGCGTACCGGCAAAACGCCGCGGGCGGCGGCGAGCGGCTCGATCACACGGTGATGCAGGTGCTCGCGAAGGAGCTGATCGGCCGCGCGTGCCGCGAGCGCGCATCCGACATCCACATTCGCGTGCGCCGCTTCAGCACCGAGGTCTACTTCCGCGTGCACAACGAGCTCGCGCGTGTGAACGAGCACACGCGCGAGCACGGCGAGCGGCTGCTCGCGACGCTGTACGGCGCGATGACGACCGTGTCGGACAACAGCTACCGGCCGAGCGAGCGGCAGGACGCGAGCATCGGCGACCGCGACAAGCTGCCGGACGACCTGTACGGCGTGCGGATCGCGACGACGCCGACGAGCGAAGGCAGCCTGATGGTGCTGCGGCTGCTCTACAACGACGCGGGCGACGCGACCGATCTCGCGGCGCTCGGCTTCGCGCCCGGGCACGTCGCGGCGTTCCGCGCGCTGCGCGCGCAGCCGCACGGGATGAACATCATCAGCGGGCCGACGGGCTCCGGCAAATCGACGACGCTGCAGCGCACGCTCGCCGCGCAGATCGACGAATCGCGCGGCAGCCTGCACGTGATCACCGTCGAGGACCCGATCGAATACCCGATCGACGGCGCGGTGCAGACGCCGGTCGCGAACGCGCCGACCGAGGAGGCCCGCGCGCTCGCGTTCGCGGCGGCGATCACGAACGCGATGCGGCTCGACCCGGACACGATCATGATCGGCGAGATCCGCGATCGCGCATCCGGGCAGACGGCGCTGCGCGCGTCGATGACGGGCCATCAGGTGTGGACGACCGTGCACGCGAACAGCGCGCTCGCGATCGCCGACCGCCTGATCGATCTCGGCCTGCACGCACGGATGGTTACCGATCACACGGTGATTTCCGGCCTCGTCAGCCAGCGTCTCGTGAAGCTGCTGTGCCCGCATTGCAAGCTGCGGCTCGTCGATCATCCCGACCGCATCGAGCCGGGCCTCTTCGCGCGGCTGCGCGGCGCGCTCGACGGCCGGATGCAGGACGCGTGCATCGCGGGCGACGGCTGCGCGCATTGCGGCTCGGTCGGCACGATCGGCCGCACGGTCGTCGCCGAAGTGATCCTGCCGGATGCGCGGCTGTTCGAGTTCCTGCGCGAAGGCGACAAGGCCGGCGCGCTCGAATACTGGACCCGCACGCTCGGCGGGGTGACGCTCGCCGAGCACGCGCTGCACAAGATCGCGGCGGGGCTCGTCGATCCGCGCGGCGTCGAGCGGGTCGTCGGCACGCTCGCGCCGGCGGCGGGCGAAGCGCGGCAGCAGCTGTCGCTGGTCGGATTCAGCTATGGCACTTGAGCTGAATCGCCGCTGGGCGAAGCTCTGCCTGAACGCCGACGAGCGGCTGCGCGTGTATCGGAAGATCGCGAAGATGCTCGGCAACGGGCTGCCGCTCCTCAAGGTGCTCGAGGAGCTCGAATGGCGCGCGTCGCGCGAGGGCCGCAAGCCGCGCGAACCGCTCGCGATCGTGCTGTCCGACTGGCGGCTCGCGGTGCAGAACGGCGGGATGCTGTCTGAGGCGATGGGCGCGTGGGTGCCCGCCACCGAGCAGATGATCGTCGCGGCGGGCGAGCAGGCGGGGCGCATCGAGGACGCGCTCGCGTCGGTCGCCGACATCGTGCAGTCGAGCCGCAAGATCCGCCGCGCGGTCACGGGCGGGCTCGCGTATCCGGTCGGGCTCGTCGTGATGGTGATCGGCTATCTGTACCTGTTCGGCACGCACGTCATCCCGAAATTCGCGCTGATCGCCGATCCGTCGCACTGGCGCGGCGCCGCGCGCTCGCTCTATCTGATGTCGCTGTTCGTGCAGGGCTGGATGCTCGCCGTCGTCGCGGCGCTCGCCGCGGCGCTCGTCGCGCTCGCGTGGTCGCTGCCGCGCTGGCGCGGCCCGCTGCGCATCTACGCGGACCGCGTGCCGCCTTATTCGATCTACCGGCTCGTCGCGGGCAGCGGCTTCCTGATCGCGTTCTCGGCGCTGCAGGCGTCGGGCGTCACCGTCGAGAAGGCGCTGCTCAAGATCGGCGTGGTCGCGGGGCCGTGGCTGCGCGAGCGGATCGACGACACGCTCGTCGGCGTGAAGTCGGGCCTCAACGCCGGCGAGGCGCTGCTCAACGCCGGCTATCAGTTTCCGTCGCGCGAGATCGTCGAGGATCTGTGCATCTACGCCGAATACGGCGGCTTCGACGCGGCGCTCAAGATGCTCGCCGACGAGTGGCTCGAAGAGGGCGTCGCGCGGATCGCCGCGCAGATGCGCGTGCTGAACGGCGCCGCGATCGTCGTGCTCGCGATGCTGATCGGCTGGCTCGTGACGGGCTTCTTCGGCATCCAGCAGGAAATCGCCGCGATGACGCGCGCGATGCATTGACGCCGCGCATTTTCAATCCAGGAGAAACCAACATGAAACCACTCGCTGCCCACCCCGCCTATCGACGCGAACCGGCGTTCTGCCGACGCCACCGCAAGGAGCGCGGCGCGTCGCTGCTCGAGAGCATCGCGTATCTCGGCGTCGCGGCGATCGTGATCGTCGGCGCGATCGCGCTGCTCGGGTCGGCGTTTTCGAGCGCGAATACGAACCGGCTCGCCGAGGAGCTGAATGCGATTCAGACGGGGACCAAGAAGCTTTATATGGGGCAGGTGAACAACTACGGGAGTGAGTCGCTGAATGCGAATCTCATCGCCGCGAAGGTGTTTCCGAACACGCTGCCCACCGGCGACAACGATGCCGTCTCGAATACGTGGGGCGGCACCGTCACGGTGACGGGGGCGGGACAGACTTTCACCGTCGAGTACACGAACGTTCCGCGCGACGTCTGCATCAATACGCTGACCGCCGGCGGAAACTGGTTGTCGGCCAAAGTCGGCGAGAAAGCCGTGAGCTATCCGGTTGCGCCGACCGAGGCGACGGGCGCTTGCACCGGCACCGTCACGATCGTCTGGAAGTCGAACTGACGCCGCCCGAGTTTTTTTCCACCGTCCACGCCGCCGCTCATGTACGCCTTAGCCGCCGCGCTCGCCTTCGCAGCGCTCGCCGCCGTCTACGCGACGCTGCAGGGCCCGTTCGCCGTTGCCGCGCTGCAACCGTCGCGCACCGCGCAAGCGCTCGCCGACAACCTCGCCGTCTACCGCCAGGCCGCGCTCGATTACGCGCGCACGCATCCGGGCACGCGCGGCGCGGTGCCGAACGCGCAACTCGCGTTTCCGGCGTGGTATCCGGGCGCGAACCCGCTGTGGCGCAACTATGTCGAGAACGGAACCGTCGTCGCGTACGCGGCGTCGGCGCCGCCCGTGAACATCGCGGGCGAGATCGCGACGCTCGCGGGCGGCTCGCTGTTCGCGGGCGTCGCGTATCGCAACGCGGTCGTGCGTCCCGGCTACGCGAATCCGAACGTGCCGGCGAACGGCGTGCCGTTGCCCGCCGGGCTGACGATCGCGAACGGCTTGCCGGTGTGGATGGGGCAGGCGTACTGATGCGCTTCGCGTCTTCCCGCCGCCGCGCGCGCGGCTTCGCGCTGATCGAGATGCTCGGCGCGCTCGCGATCGCTGCGCTGATGCTCGCCGGCATCGCGATGTTGGTGGATACGTCGCTCGACGACGTGCGCGCGCAGCAGGCCGCGCAATACCAGGCGCAGGTGACCGCCGCGGCCACGCGCGCGCTCAAGCGCGACTACGACGCGTGGCTGCAGCGCGCGAACACGCAGGCGCCCGTCGTGATGACGCTCGCCGATTTGCAGGCGACGAACGATCTGCCCGCCGCGCTGCGACCGGCGAACGCGTACGGCCAGCATACGTGCGTGCTCGTCAAGCGGACCGCGAGCGGCGCCGGGCTCGACGCGCTCGTCGTGACGACGGGCGGCGAGACGATCGGCGACAAGGAGCTCGGGCTCGTCGCCGCGAGCGCGGGGCCGGGCGGCGGCTCGATCGGCGCGCGCTTGCCGGCGGAGGCGCGCGGCGCGTTCGACGCGTGGCGCATGCCGCTCGGCGCGTACCTCGGCGGCAGCTCGCCCACGTGCGATCCGGCCGACGCCGCGCCGCCGAACGCCGGCCATCTCGCGAACGAAATCTTCTTCAACGGCCCGGGCCAGCAGATCAACAGCGATTATCTGTATCGCGTCGGCGTCGGCGGCCATCCGGAGGCGAACGCGATGCAGGTGCCGATCTGGCTCACGCACACGTTCGTGGAAGGCAGCGCGGATGCGGCGAACTGCGGAACGGCCGGCGGCTTCGCGAACGGCAAGCTCGGCGCCGACGCGGCCGGCAATCTGCTGAGCTGCAGCAACGGCGTGTGGCGCGGCGCGGGCGGGCACTGGAAGAGTCCCGTCGCCACGGCAGGCACCCTGCCCGACGACGCATCGAACGAAGCCGGCGACGTGCGCCTCACGCTCGACACGTTCCGCGCGTACGCGTGGACAGGCGGCGGCTGGCAGGCGCTCGCGGTGGACCGCGACGGCAACATGATCGTGCCCGGCATCGTCGCGGCGAATCGGCTCGAGATCACGGGCAGCGTCGTCGTCAACACGCCGTGCTTGCCCGATCCTATGCGGCAGAACGCGGGGCTCGTGTCGATGGGCCAGGACGGGCAGGTGCTGTCGTGCCAGAACGGCATATGGCTGCCGCAATCGGGAATCAAGATCGGCGGCACCGACATGGACTGCCAGATCCTGATGGCGACGCCCGGCGCGACCGATTTCCCGCAATGCTCGAGCACCTACGCCGGTCCCTATCCGAACGGATCGCTCATCACGTACGAAGCGGACGGCACGTACACGTACACGATCGACCGGCGCGTGAAGCTCGACAACAACGGGCTCATTTCGGTGAGCGCGTACATGCACATGAGCTATGCGACGTGCGACCTGAAGGGGCGCGAAGGGCAGATGCGGCTCGTCGTCGAAATCATCGACGTGCAGGGCAACAAGGTGATCGCGCACGGCGAGGCGCAGTCGACGAAGCTGATCGAGGACGCCGCGACGATCAACGTCACGCTGAACCAGGCCGCCGAGCCGCGCGGCGGATACGTGGTCAGGCTCGCGAGCAAATGGGCGACGTACGACAGCTACGCGAAGACGCCGTGGCAGTCCACCTATTGCAGCGGCGGTCATACATTCCTCCAGACGCCGCTCGTCACGGGCTGGACCGTCAATTCGTTCTATTGAACGGGCCTTCGCCGCGCGCAGCATTCGCCGCGCGCGGCTGCGGTTAACTGCGGGGGTCTCCCATTCGCGGCGCGCGATCCGTCTGATCGACCGACGGTGCGCGCCCCCTCCGGACGGACCCATGAAGGCCAAGATTTCCGTTTTGCTGCCCCTGCTGTGCTCGCTCGCGAGCCTTTCCGCTCACGCCGCGCCGGTTCGCTGGCGCAGCGCCGAAATCCAGTACGCGGCGCAAGGCAAGGACGTGAAGGACGTGCTGCGCGATCTCGCCGCGAGCCAGAACGTCGCGGCGAACGTCGCGCCGGGCGTGAGCGGCGCCGTCAGCGGCAAGATGAAGATGTCGCCGCAGCGCTTCCTCGACACGCTCGCCGCGTCGTTCGGCTTCGTCTGGTACTACGACGGCACCGTGCTGTACGTGACGCCCGCGAGCGACATGAAGAGCACGCTCGTGAAGCTCGATCACGCGAACACGGGCGACCTGCGCGACCTGCTCGAGCAGATGAAGGTTGCCGACGCGCGCTATCCGGTCACCTACAACGCGCAGCAGCGCACCGCGCTCGTCGCGGGGCCGTCGCGCTACGTCGAGCTCGTGACGAGCGTCGCCGCGCGGCTCGACGAGAATTCCGCGCGCACGGGCGGCACGACGATCCGCGTGTTCACGCTCAAGCACGCATGGGCCGCCGATCGCGACGTGAACGTCGACGGCACGACCGTGACGATGCCGGGCGTCGCATCGCTGCTGAACCGGATGTATCACCCGGGCGAAGGCAGGCATGCGTCGCAGACGACGGTCGGCAAGCCGATCGGCCGCGCCGCGCCGATGACGGATCTCGGCGGCGGACGCAGCGGCGTGCCGCCTTTGCCGCCGCTGCCGCCGTACATGCAGGCCGCGCAGGCGGGCGACGGCGCGGGCATGCCGGCGGGCGGCCTCGGCGGCCAGGGGAGCGATCCGCGTCCCGGCGGGATGATCGCCGCGGCGATCGCGAATCCGGGCGCGGCGCGCGCGCCCGACGCGCTCGGCGGCGCGAGCGCCGTGCCCGCGGGCGCGAGCGACGCGGCCGACCTGCCGGTGATCCAGCCCGATCCGCGCACGAACTCGATTCTCGTGCGCGACGCGCCCGAGCACATGGCGCAGTACCCGGACCTGATCGCGCTGCTCGACGTGAAGCCGCGCCTCATCGAGATCGAGGCGCGCATCATCGAGATCGACGAAGGCGCGCTCAGGCAGCTCGGCGTCGACTGGCGCGCGCACAACAGCCACGTCGATTTGCAGACGGGCACGGGGCTCACGTCGCAGAACGCGTATGCGAGTGGCTCGCTGAATCCGACGTTCGGTTCGATCACGCTGCCCGGCAACGATTCGGCCGGCGTGCCGGCGAGCCCGCTCGGCCTGTCGCTGACGGCCGTGCTCGGCGACGCGGGCCGCTATCTGCTCGCGCGGATCAACGCGCTCGAATCGTCGAACCAGGCGCGCACCGACGCGAGCCCGAAAGTCACGACGCTCGACAACGTCGAGGCGGTGATGGACAACAAGAAGCAGTTCTTCGTGCGCGTCGCGGGCTACACGTCGGCCGACCTGTACAGCATCTCGACGGGCGTGTCGCTGCGCGTGCTGCCGATGGTCGTCGAGGAGGGCGGACGCACGCAGATCAAGCTCGACGTGCGGATCGTCGACGGCGAGCTGTCGCAGCAGACGGTCGACAACATTCCGGTGATCGTGTCGAACGAGATCAACACGCAGGCGTTCATCGAGCAGGGGCAGGCGCTGCTGATCGCGGGCTACAAGGTGGATGCGCGCTCGAGCACGCTGTCGGGCGTGCCGGTGCTCTCGAAGCTGCCGCTCGTCGGCGCGCTGTTCCGCTCGACCGACAAGCAGGACAGCCATAGCGAGCGGCTCTTTCTCGTCACGCCGCGCGTGATCGAGCCTTGAGCAGGCGCGGCGTGGCGCGGGCGCTTCGCGCCGGCTGGCGGCCGCCGCGCGATTCACGCCGGGCGCGGCGCGGCATCGAGCATGGCCGACGCCGGTGACGCGAAGACTAATTGCGCTTGCGCGCCCGCAAGCGCACCGCCGAATCGAACAGCGCCTGAGCCCGGGCGAGCTCGTCGAGCGCGCGATCGAGGCGCGACACGGCGGCCGCGTATTCGATGCTCGAGGTCGTATCGTCCGCGTCGCCGCGAACGGCGCGAAAGGCGAGGTCGACGTTGCGCGTCGCCTCGAAGAAACGTTGTGCGGCCTGGGCTTCCCGTGAATGCGGGATGGTCGACATGGACGCTGCTCCTCTGTTGCCAAACATGACAAGCCGACGGCAAGCGCTCGCATCGCGCGACGCGCATCGGCGCGAACCACCGAATGCAACCGCATCGTCGGCCGCCGCGAGCGGGCCCGCGTGCCGGATCGCTGCGCGTTCCGATCGGGCCGTCATGGTCGAATGGCGACCAACCGCCGACGCACGCCAACGACGTAACCTTTCATGAGTCGCCGCGCGCCGCGCGCCGCGCGTCCGGCGCGCTCAGGCGCCCGTTGCGTCACCACGCATGGCTTGCCTGCGCGTGGGCCGCGCCGCCGAACGGCGCGACGGCCTCGACGGGCGGCAAATCGAACAGATCCCGCGTGAACCCGCGCGCCTGCTCGGCGGCGGGCCGGCTGCGCAGACGCGTGACCTGCTCGACGAACGTGCCGAAATCGCCGTCGCGCGCCGCCTTCGTGATGTCCGCGAGATCGCGCGCCTTCAGCATGCTCGGCTGCGTGAGCCGCACGAAGTACGGTGCCTCGAGCTCGACCGACAGCGCGAGCGGATAGCGCTTGCCCGTTTGCTCGGCTTCGCGGCCGACGCAATCGACGACCGCCGCGCTTTGCGCGGCGCCGAGCACCTTGCCGGTGCTCACGCTGCGCAGGTGATCGGGATGCACGCGCAGGCGCGTGCCGATGCTGAGCTCGGTCGGCGATGCGCACACGAGCGCGTAGTAATGCTCGCGGCGGCGCCCCGAAGGCAGCGTCGCGCGGCTCGTGATGAACGTGTGCGGCGGCAACTGACGCACCTGGCCGCCCGCATCGATCCACGCGTTCCATAGCAGCACGTCTTCCGGTTTTCTTTCCGCCGGCCGCGCCTTGCTCGACGCCGGCGAGAACAGCGCGATCAGCGAGCCCGTTCGATGCGCGGCAATCTGCGCGCTGTTGCCGAGCGGCTGGCCGATGCCCCACAGAAACCGCCCGCCTCCCAACCGGCGCTCCCATTCCTTTCTCAGCACGATGGTCGGGAGTTCCTCGCCGGACTCGTTACCGATCTTGGTCCAGCAAAACGTCGGGGGCAGGTGTTTCAGTGTCATCAACTCTTTCTCGGAATGCGGCCGACCGCCAGCTTCGACGATCAATTCATTAGGCGTTAATGTATATGTATAATGCATACTATGGAAGCCCCTAAGAGACATTTTTCTGTTCAGGACCTATTGAGCCGGCTGCTGGCCGATACCCGCTCGTCCAGCGAAATAGCTAGGCTTTCGGGCGTCAGTCAGCCCACCGTCTCGCGACTCAGGTCGTCGGGCGGGCGTCGGCTGCGCAGGAGCGGGTCATTCAATAAGCTATGCAGTTTCTACGGCGTCGAGGCGCGTCAGTCGGGCCGGCTTTCGGCCCCGTACAACGATTTGCTGCGCGAGGCGATCGTCGAGGCGTGGGACGGCTCGGAAGAGCACGGCCGCGCGCTGCTCGGCGTGATCAAGGGATTGAAGGAACTGAGCGGCAAGCCGGGATGACGGCCGCTTGCGGCGCCGATGTTCGATGGCGTGCGGATTCGCGGCGCACCGTGCGGGGCGTCGCGAATCCGCACGTTCGGCGTTTGTGCGTGCAGGCTATCCGTCGTCCGCGGTGCGAGTGAACGGCGCGGCCGAACGGTTCGACGCGGATGTGCGGCTTCGTTCGGTGACGCCAGTCGCGGGAAGGCGTGGGCGTTTGCGCGTATGCGTTTGCGCGATCACGAATGGGCGATCACGAATGCATGGTCGCGAATGCATGGTCGCGATCGCGCGATCGCGAATGCGAAATCGGCGTGCGCGATCGCCAACAGGCGATCGACGCCCGCCGTGCGGATCGTGAATGGGGGCGAGGAAGAGGGCGCGTGTCGCGCGGCATGTGCAACGGCGTGGCGATTCGCGACGGAGCCGCGCCGTTGCGCGTCATGACGAGGTGTGCGGCGCGATGCGCAAGCCCGATGTGCAAGTCAATGGATTGGCCATCGATCATCGGCTCGAGCGGCACGCTCGGCGCATGTAAGCGCCTTCGACGCGTTCGGCGATCGCATGAAATCGTCGACCGAGCGCCGATCGAACGCCGATCGATGCCGGTGAGCGCAGCGCTCGCATTCGGTCTCGCGCGGAGCATGCGCTGGCCGGTTCGACGGCGCCCGTCGCAGGGACGGTGTCGAGCGGCCGACCGGCGCGGGGTGCGCCGACCGGCCTCATGCGTCATGTCAGGCGGGTCGGCGAGTGCGAACCGCCTTTTTCACGTTTACTTGCGGCCGAGATATAGTTCGGTGCAGATGTGCGTGAAGTGCATTTGCGACGAGCTTTTGGGCGTTTGACCGTTGTCGAGAGAAGCCACGGCGACCGCATACGGGTTGTAGGTGATTCGCCAACGATCGGATGGCACCGACATCGTATGGAAGTCGCCGGTCATGCTGCCGAGGCCCTGACACTGGCCGACGTTCAGGTCGATCAGCAGGTTGCCGTTCGCATCGGTGTAGCCCGACGTTTCCGTCAACAGCGTGTAGGGGCCGTTCTGGCTCGCGCCGTCGTATGCGCGCACCCAGACGCGCTCGCCCGGCGGCAGGCGCACGTTGCCCGTCGAGTCCCACGCGATGACGCCCGCCGACACCACCCGCGCGACGTTCTCGGTGCCGCGCACGAGATGCGTGATGTTCTCGTTGTCGAGGAAGCGATAGAAGCCCGCGGTGCCCGCGCCGTCCGACACGCGCAGCGTGTAGGCTTGCGCGGCGGGTGCCGTCGCGCCCTTGTCGTAGACGCGGAACATCAGCGTCGCGCCCGCCGGCGACGTGATGTTGTACGGCGTGCCCGACGCGAGCGTGGCCCACGTGTTCGGCGCGGTTTCGAGCTCGGCCGTTTGCGTGCCCGCGCCCTTGAACGTCACGTAATTCGTCGTTTGCGTCGAAGGCACTTGCACCGCGTAGTAGTCGAAGTCCGCGACCGTGTCGAGGTTCGCGTTGATCTGCTGGTTGCCGGTCAGCCGCGTCGGATGCAGGATCGAATCGTTCGGCTCGTAGCTGTCGTAGCCCGTCGTGCCGTACACCTGGAACTGGAACGTCGCGTTGCCCGCGCCCTGCTGCGCGCTCACGAGCAGCAAGAGGCGCACCGGGCCGTTCGGGATCGCCTCGACGACCTTGTTCGGCGACAGGTCGGCCTGGCTGTCGAGCACGGTCCACGAGCCGTCTTCGTTGACCTGCACGAGATGCGCGTCGTGCTGTTCGTTTGCCGGCAGGTTCACGACGTACGCGACGATCTTCGTCGCGCTCGGCGCGACGAACTGGAAGCAGTCGGACTGGCCGGCGGGCGCGGTGGGCGCGTTGTACGCGGCGCCGATCGTCACGTCGGTGCAGCCCGCGACGGGCGGCGCGACGGTGGCGGCGGTCGCGGCGGCCGGCGCGCCGAGCGTCGATTGCCGCGTCGCGAGCGACGCGCGCGAGCCGGCCTGCCGGATCGTGCTGGCGGACAGCGTCGGCAACGGCCGCGGCAGGTTCGGCAGCGACGCGCGGCGCGCGGCGAGCTGCTCGCCGATTTTCGTCGGCTCCGCCTTGCTGATGCCGGAAACGTGCGATTGCGCGGCGATGGTCGGCGGTTGCGACCACGACGGGCTCATTGCCGCCGCGGTCAATAGTGCTGCAGCGTATTTCAGTCTTTTCATAGGGTCTCCTAGCGTGTGAGCGCGCTTGACGCGCGGCAATCATCATACGTTTGCCGGAGAAAAAAGGGGCGGGAAAGTTTCGGATTCGGGTTGGCAGGTGGAATCGGTGCCGCCGGCGGATGCGTGTCGATGGGATCGGGGTGTTGCGGGCGGCTCGGAAAGCTCGCCTGGGGGCGGCGCGCGGGCGGCGTGGTCGATGCGGGATGCCGGGAGCGTGGCGGCGCGCGGGGGCGTGGGTTGTCGCGGCCGGGGTGAGGCCGCGAGATCGACCCCGCGCACCCGCATCCTGGTGACGCCGTGACTCTGTGACTCCGTGACCTCGCGACCCCGTGACCTCGTGACCTCGTGACCCCGTGACCCCGTGACCCCGTGACCCCGTGACCCCGTGACCCCATGACCTCGCGACCTCGCGACCTCGCGACCTCGTGACCTCGTGACCTCGTGACCTCGTGACCTCGTGACCTCGTGACCTCGTGACCCCGTGACCTCGTGACCTCGTGACCTCGCGACCTCGCGACTTCGTGCCTCCGGCCGGACGTCGTGCGCGATGCGGGCGTTCGATGCGCGATTCGGCAAGCCAATAAGGGAGAGCGGCGCGCTCGTTCGCCCGCGCCTTGGAGAATGCGAACGCGATCTTCATCCGGTCGAGGCGACGCAGGCCGCGCTGCCGGTTCTCACGATCCTTGATCGCATGCGCGGCGATCGCGCCGGCTGCATTGCCTCAACTTATCGGCGTGTCGATGCATTGACGACGGCCGATGCGTGTTCGCGAACGGGCCGCCGAACGCCAATCGCCGCACGCCAATCGCCGAAGGCGGGCGGCGAAGTCTCGCGTTCAAGGCGAGCGCCTTCGCATGCCGCGCCGCGGCGATGCCATGCTTCGAGCCGGGTGCCCGGCGTGCGCGGTCCGCGGGCCGGAGGCTTCGTCGCTCGGCTACGAAGCGCGCCGCTTCACGCCGGGCAGCACGCAGAGCATCTCGTAAGCGAGATTCGCGCCGAGCAGCGCGGTGGTGCCGAACGGATCGTACGGCGGCGCGACCTCGACGAGATCGGCGCCGACGATGTCGAGCCCCCACGCGCCGCGCACGATCTCGAGGCCCTGCGGCACCGTGAGGCCGGCGATTTCCGGCGTGCCCGTGCCCGGCGCGTACGCGGGATCGATGCCGTCGATGTCGAAGCTCAGATAGACGGGGCCGCCTTGCACGCGCGAGCGCACTTCGTCCATCAGCGGCGCGAGCGACCGGTTCCAGCATGCCTCGGCCTGGACGACGCGAAAGCCCTGGTCGCGGCACCAGTCGAAATCCTCGGCCGCGTAGCCGGTGCCGCGCAGGCCGATCTGCACGACGCGCCCGCAGTCGAGCAGGCCTTCCTCGACCGCGCGGCGAAACGGCGTGCCGTGCGCGATCTTCTCGCCGAACATCGTGTCGTTGACGTCCGCGTGCGCGTCGACGTGGATGAGGCCGACGCGCCCATGCCTGCGATGCATCGCGCGCAGGATCGGCAGCGTGATCGTGTGGTCGCCGCCGAGCGTGACCGGGCGGCAGCCGTGCGCGAGGATCTCGTCGTACGCCGCTTCGATCCGCGCGATCGAATCGGCGAGGTTGTACGGGTTCGTCGCGACGTCGCCGACGTCGGCGATGCGCAGCGAATCGAACGGCGCCGCGCGCGTGGCCATGTTGTACGGGCGCAGCAGCACCGATTCGCAGCGGATCTGGCGCGGGCCGAACCGCGCGCCCGTGCGGTTCGACGTGCCGAGATCGAACGGCACGCCGACGAAGCATGCGTCGAGCTCCGCGGCATTCGGCGCTTGCGGCAGCCGCATCATCGTCGCGATGCCGCCGAAGCGGGGCATCGCGTTGCCGCTTTGCGGCTGGAAGTCGCGATTCGACATCGTCTTGCTCCTCTCGTATTGGTGGCGTCGTATCATCCATATGTGACGACAGGTAGCGTTGTACGTCGCCAAAATGGCAATTTGAATCACGACGATTCAACGTTTACATCGATGAACTTCTATGTATCGGCGGCGTGCGCCGTGGAGAAAACATGCTCGGCACCCTGACGGACCTGGACCTCCGGCTGATCCGCGTGTTCGTCGCGGTGGCCGACGCAGGCGGCGTGAGCGTCGCGCAATCGGCGCTGAACGTCAGCCAGCCGACGATCAGCTCGCAGTTGGCGACGCTCGAGACGCGCCTCGGCTTCCGGCTGTGCGAGCGCGGGCGTAGCGGCTTTCGGCTGACGACGAAGGGCGAGCGTTTCTATGCGCTCGCGAAGAAGCTGTACGCGGCCGTCGATGCGTTCAGCAGCGAAGCGCGGCACATGGACAAGACGCTCGTCGGCACGCTCGCGATCGGCCTCATCGGCCACACGCCGATCAGCGCGAATGCGCGCATCAGCGGCGCGATCGCGCGCTTCAGGCAGCGCGACGAGGCGGTGCGCTTCGTGATCTCGGTGCGGCCGCCGGGCGAGCTCGAAGAGCGGCTCTTGAGCGGCGACGTGCAGGTTGCGATCGGCTATTTCTGGCACCGCGTGCCGACGCTCGAGTACGCGCCGCTCTTCGTCGAGCGTCAGCTCGCGTATTGCGGGCGCGGCCATCCGCTCTTCGGGCGGGCGGGGCGGCTTTCGGCGGCGCGCGTCGCGGATGCCGAGTGGGCGTGGCGAACCTATCCGTCGCCGGAAGCCGAGCTGTCGACGACGCCCGCGAACGTCACCGCGCACGCCGACAACATGGAGGCCGTCGCGCTGCTGATCCTGTCCGGCCATCATCTCGGCTATCTGCCGCAGCATTTCGCCGCGCCCTACGTGAAGCAGGGGCTGCTCAAGGCGCTGAACCCCGGCGCGCTGCGCTACGACGTGACGTTCCACGTGGTCACGCAGCGGCGCGGCCGGGGCGATCCGATCGTGCAGGCGTTTCTCGACGATCTGATGGACGCGCACCGGGGCGACGCGGCGCACGCGTGAGCGACGCTCGCGCGAACGGCGCGCGGCGCGCGACGCGCGACGGCGTTCGTCGACGGCCGCGCGATTGCCGTGGCGTCGAACGGGATTCGATCGCGCGAATGCATCGATGCGGCCCAACGGTGCGCGATCCGGTTTCTTTTCGCGACCGCGCGCGCGGGTGGACCCGTTCCATTTGAGCCATATCAAACCGATTTGCTGCGGCCGCACGCAGTATGCGTTCGGGCGAATGGAGTCCCGACGGCGCCGCGCTTTTGCGTGCCGGGCGGGATCGCAACGGAGCAATGCGATGGAACACAGGTGCGAGCGTCGTCGAAGTCGACGGCTGGCCGCGTGGATTCATGCGGTAGGCCTGAGCGCGCTGTTCGCGGTCGCGGTGACGTGGATCGGCGCGATCGTCGATCATCCGGTCCAGCAGGCGATCGTAGACGGGATGGCGGCGCCGGAATGCGAGACGGTGCGCGCGATGCCGGCGGGCTCGCTGCTGTCTGCGACACAGCCGGACAGCGCGGTCTGCCGGTCGTTCTTTCTGTACCGCGCCGCGTACGTCGACGCGGCGAGCAGCGCGGACGGCTATTCCGCGGCCGTGATGCATGCGCGCGCCGACGAGTTCTGGCAGCTCGTCGGCTACGTGCTCGCGCTGTGGTTCGTGTTCGTCTGCATAGTCGGCGGCATCGTGCTGATCGTGCGCAGGCTGTTCGAGCAGCATGCCGGGCAGCGCAAATCCACTTGAGTCGAGACTTCGGGCCGTCGCGCCGCGCCGGCGCGGTGATCGACGCGCGGCGCGCGTTCGCGCGGCCGCATCGGACGGGCGGGCGGCACCGCCGGCGGCCGGGGGCGACGGCCGCGTGCGCGTCGTCGCGACGAAGGCGGCGCGCGATGAATGAGCGGGCGAGTTTTCCGGCGTTTCTTCCGGCCGGCGAGGGTCCGACGTTCTCGACGACGTCGATCGTCGCCGTCGTCGAGAACGCCTGCGGCCGGTACGCGGGGCCGGGCGCGCGCGGCCTCGGCCTTATCGCAGCGCTTCATCGAATCACTTTGTCGAGCCGCTTCGTCGGATCACTTCATCGCGCCGTCTCATCGCGAGGCCCGCGCCGCCGTTTCGGCCGCGAGCTTCGCATTCAGGCGCAGCATCCCGCTGAAGGTCGCATCGGCGACGTCCATCGGAAAATCGCGCGGCAGCCGGGCCGACACTTCGTCGATGACGCCTGCGGTGCGCGCGGTCAACGCGTCGATCATGTCGTCGACCTCGGCGGGCGCGAAGCCGACGCGCTGGCCCTGCGCGATCCAGTGCCGCCGCTGGATCTGATGGATCAGGTAATGGACGTGCTTGCCGCGCACGCCCATCGCGAGCCGCACGCGCTGCGCCGGCAAGCGGTTCGCCCCCCGGCCGATCACCGGATGCGCGGACAGCACGTCGTATAACGGCGTCGATCGATAGCGGTTGCCGGGCAGATGCGCGATGCTGAAATTCTTCGCGTGGCCGTCGGTCGCGGCGAGCAGCCAGAACACGATCTGCGACGCGAAGAACGCGTGGCGGTCGCCCGCGTGCTCGGAGCCGGCGAGCACGTCTATGATCGCCTCGATGCCGGGCCCGCCGTCGGCCTGATATTTGTCGAGCGCGGACGTGCCCGTCGCCTGGCACATGTCTTCCTGCGGCAGGCGCAGAATCCAGCGCGCGTCGCTCGACGGCCTGCGGTCGAAGCGCTCGACGACGAGCGCCTTCTGCTCGTCGAAGTGCGCGATGTCGCAATGCGCGACCGGCAATCCGTACGCGGCGACGATCTTCGAGCACAGCCATTCGTTTTCGACCGACGTGCGCATGTCGGCGCGCCGGTTGCCGACGAGCCCGAGCGGCAGCTTCAGGATATGCGTGGTCGGCGTGCTGCCGTCGGGCAGCAGCCAGCGGCCGCGATGGCGCAGCAGCGCGGTCTTTTCCTGCGCACCCGCGATCGACAGGCGCAGATCGTCGAGCGGCTCGTGCTGCCCGGCTTGCGGCGCGGACGTGATGTCGCGCAGCAGCCGCGCGATGTCCGCATCGGCGAGCGCGCGGCCGCGGATGCGTTCGAGATCGTCCGGCGCTTCGTCGGGCGGCAGCATCTGCAGTGCGCCGACGCAATCGCGGCCGAGCGTCGCGAGCAGCTCGAACGGCGACGTGCCGCCCGTCCTGTAGCGCATCGCGATGCGGCGCCGGATCGGTTCGCTGTCGGGCAGCAGGTTGTCGAAGTAGTCGCTGACGAGCCGGCCGCGATACGGCTGGTTGCCCGGCGTGAACGGCAACGACAGCGATAGCGGGCGGCCCTGCGGATCGGCGATCCATTCGTCGAAGTAGACGAGGCGCTCGCCGTCGCGCGCATGCTCCCAGTAGCCGACGGGCAGGCCGTTCATCCACAGATGCAGGCGCGTGGCGCGCGCGCGGCGGGCGCTCACCAGTCCTCCCGCTTCTTCGGGGCGGCGCGCTTGCGCGCGGGGCGGGGCTGGCGCTCGGCGGCGCGCGGGGCGGGCACCGATTGGCTCGCGGGCGGCGCCGGGCGCTTGGCGGCGGCGCGCCCGCTTCCGGAAGCCTGCGCGGCCTTGCGCGCGGGCAAGGCGATGGCTTGCTTCGCGGCGGGCCTGGCGGAAGCGATGTGGATGTAGGTGAGCGTGAGCTCGACGTTGAGAACGCGCAGCACCTTGAACAGCCGCTCGACGCTCGCCGACGCCGGATTCGCCTCGAATTGCGCATACGTCTGCTGCGTGACGCCGAGGCGGCTCGCGACCATCGCCTGCGTCAACCCGGCCACCTTGCGGAAGCCGCGCAGGATGGGCCGCAGTTGGTCGAGCGTCTTGATCTCGTGTTCGATGGTGATGGCCATGCGCGCACCTGATTGAAATACAAGGGATTCGCTGTAATCTTAGAAAACAGTTTATATGCTGTAAATCGAATTTACAAGGTTTGAGTTGTATTTTTAGAAAACAGATTGTCGTCTGTTTTTTTGGGATGCCGGATGCCGGATGCCGGATGCCGGATGCCGGATGATGATTGTTGATTGTGTGGGCGTGTAGCAAGTCGCGCGACGGCGCGGGAGAGTCGATTTGTCGCGGTGCGCCGCGCGTGCCGATGCGCCGTCCGCGCGGCAACGTTTGCGTGCATGCGGTTTTTCGTTTGCGTCCGACGATTCACGCGTCGCCCCGTTTTCAAGCGATTTCGGGCTGTATCGAGGCCGTCGGTTTTGCGCCGAGAATTGCGATGGACCATGCGCTTCCAAGCGGCTACGTCCCGTATAATCCGCAGCTTTTTGACAGTCTGACGATCGGTTTCATTCGCGCTTTCGCATCGACGCCGGGCACGGCCGGAGGCGAACGCGCAGCACGAGCGGGATCGAACGAGATCGAGCGGCGGCGCAACGGGGCGCCCGTCTGGTCGAAGTGCGAATCGCACGAATTGAACGAATCGCACACCGGCGTGTGCCGCCGCCCGGCGCGATTCGCGATCGAAATCGTCAGATAAAAAACGGCAAGCCGGCGATGCCGTTGCGGCGCTCGCGCGCGCCGCGCGTTTTTCACGTCAATACGGCCTGTCGCCGACGATCGTCGCGCGATGCATCACCCGATGCGCGCTGCCGTAGTCGTTCACCGCGTAGTGAATCGTCGAGCGGTTGTCCCAAAATGCGACGTCGCCCGCCTGCCAGCGCCAGCGCAGCGTGAACTCGGGCCGCGACTGGTGGGCGAACAGGAAGCGCAGCAGCGCCGCGCTTTCTTCTTCCGGCAGCTCGTTGATCTCGGTCGTGAAGCCTTCGTTGACGAACAGCGCCTTGCGGCCGTTCTCCGGATGCGTGCGCACGACGGGATGGGTGACGGGCGGATTCTTCATGCGCGTGTCCTCCCAGCGCGCGCGATCGTCGGCGGTGAGCCCGAAGCGCTTCAACGGAAACGACTTCGTGAAGTCGTGCTGCGCGGTGAGGCCGTCGAGCTGCGTCTTCACGCGATCGGACAGCGCGCCGTACGCGGCGAAGCCGCTGCCCCACAGCGTGTCGCCGCCCGTCTCGGGCAGCGTGCGCGCGGCGAGGATCGACGCGCTCGGCGGCGTCTCGACGAACGTCACGTCCGTATGCCAGATCGCGTTGTCCTTCAGGTCGAAGACGGCGTTGTCGAGCACCATGATCTCGCGCGCCTGCGGATGCGACGGATAGATCGGGTGAACGTGCAGATCGCCGAAGCCGGCCGCGAAGTCGCGATGCCGAGCGGCGCTCAGGCGCTGATCGCGGAAGAACAGCACCTGATGGTGCGCGAGCGCGTCGCGAATGTCGCGGTGCAAGTCGCCGTCGGCCGCGTTCGCAAGGTCCACGTTGTCGACGATCGCGCCGATCGCGGGCGTCAGTCGGGTCAGTTTCAGTCGAGTCATCGTCGATCCGGGTTCGATGCGGCTTTGAAGCCGCTATCAAGCGCTATGAAGCCGCTATAAAGCCGCTTTGAAACGCTTTGAAATCGCTTTGAAATCGCCGCGAAGCGGCGGCTTGCGCAGCCAGCCGCCCGCGCGCCGCGTGCGGCATGTCGCGTGTTGCGCAAAGCCGGCAAGTCTCGCAAAACGCATTCGTACGGTAAACCAACGAATTGCGCATTGCTTATCCGCCCGCCGGGATTGCAGCGGGCCCGGCGCGGCCGCGGCATGCGCCGTCTCATATCCTTCGCAGATTTCGTTGTTTAACAGACGACGGGCATCCCGGTAATCTCGACGGCCATCCGAATTCAACGCATCCAGAAGAAGGGAAGGCCTCATGATTCTCAAGCGCATCCTCGCCGCCACGACTTTCGCCGTCGCCGCTTTCGCCGCGGTTCACGCGCAGTTCGCCCATGCGGACACGGTGAACGTCGCGTATCAGTACGGCGCCGATCCGGCGAAGCTCGCGCAGGCGGGCGCCGCGTACGAGAAGGCCACCGGCTGGAAGATCAACTGGCGCCGCTTCGATTCGGGCGCGGACGTCGTCGCGGCGCTCGCGTCCGGCGACGTGCAGATCGGCGACGTCGGGCAGAGCCCGTTTACCGCCGCCGTGTCGCGCGGCGTGCCGATCCAGGCGGTCGTGCTGAACGCGATCACCGGCGTGTCCGAGGCGCTCGTCGTGCGCAGCGGCGCGCACATCGACAAGCCGGCCGATCTCGTCGGCAAGACGATCGCAACGCCTTACGCGTCGAACTGCCACTACGCGCTGCTCGCGGCGCTCAAGCATTGGGGCATCGATGCGCAGCGCGTGAAGATCGTGAATCTCGGGCCGACCGAGATCGTCGCCGCGTGGGAGCGGGGCGTGATCGACGCCGCCTACACGTGGGACCCGGCGCTCGGCCGCGCGAAGGCGAGCGGCGGCAAGGTGCTCGTCGATTCGGCGCAAGTCGGCAAGTGGGGCGCGCCGACGTTCGATCTGTGGGCGGTGCGCAGCGATTTCGCGCGCGCGCATCCGGATTTCGTATCGAAGTTCGTCAACGTGACGACGCAGGCGATCGCCGACTATCGCGCGAACGCAAAGGCGTGGACGAGCGCGTCGCCGCAAGTCGCCGCGATCTCGCGGCTGAGCGGCGCGACGACGGGCGACATTCCGCAGCTGCTCGCCGGCAATCTCTATCCGACCGCGTCCGAGCAGGCGTCGCCCGAACTGCTCGGCGGAGGGACGGCCGCCGCGATCGCGTCGACCGCGCGTTTCCTGAAGGAGCAGCGCAAGATCGACCGCGTGCTGCCCGACTATCGACCGACGGTGACGGACCAGTTCGTCCGCGCATCGGTCGCGGCGCGCTGATTCGACGCGGCGGCATCGGCATGGCGAAGCTCTGCGCGCAACAGGTGTCCGTCGTCTACGAATCGCGCCGCGGCGCGTTGACGGCGCTCGATAACGTATCGATGTCGGTCGGCAGCGGCGAGATCGCCGTCGCGCTCGGCGCGTCCGGCTGCGGCAAGAGCACGCTGCTGTCGCTCCTTGCCGGCTTTCAGCGGCCGACGTCGGGCCGCGTCACAGCCGACGGCGCGCCCGTCGCGGGGCCGGGCGCCGATCGCGGCGTCGTGTTTCAGGACGACGCGCTGATGCCGTGGCTGAACGTGATCGACAACGTCGCGTTCGGTCTGCGGATGCAGGGCGTCGGCCGCGATGCGCGAAACGCGCGTGCGCGCGACGTGCTGCGGCTCGTGAAGCTCGCGGGCTTCGAGCAGCATTGCATCGACGAGATCTCGGGCGGAATGCGTCAGCGCGTCGGGCTCGCGCGCGCGCTGGCAGCGGACCCGTCGTTCCTGCTGATGGACGAGCCGCTCGGCGCGCTCGATGCGCTCACGCGCGAGCACATGCAGACGCTGCTGCTCGACGTGTGGCGCGCGACCGGCAAGGGGATTTTTCTGATCACGCACAGCGTCGAGGAGGCGGTGCTGCTCGCGACCGAGCTGCTGATCCTGTCGCCGCGGCCCGGGCGCATCGTCGCGCGCCATTCGCTCGACTTCGCGCGGCGTTACGCGAACGGCGAATCGATGCGCTCGATCAAGAGCGATCCGCGCTTCACCGAAATCCATCTCGCGCTCGTCGAGCAATTGATGCGAGAAACCGAGGAGGTCTGACTTTGGCCGCGACCGAACAGCATCGGGATTTTCCTGTGCCGCATGCTTCGACGGGCGTGCCCGCGGCATCGCGAGCGCGTCGCAGGCCGCGCATGCACGCGGGCCACGCGGCCGCGTTCGCGACATGGGCCGCGCTCGTTCTCGGCTGGTGGCTCGCGGCGCGCTTCGAATGGGTGTCGGCCGCGTTGCTGCCGGGCCCCGAGGCGGTGCTGCGCAAGCTCGTCGCGCTGAGCACCGAGGGCTTCGACGACGCGACGCTCGGCCAGCACGTGTTCGCGAGCCTGTCGCGGATCGCGACGGCGTTCGCGCTTGCGGTCGTCACCGCGATTCCGGCCGGCATCCTGATCGCGACGAACCGGATCGTGCGCGGCGTCGTCGATCCGATCGTCGAGTTCTACCGGCCGATTCCGCCGCTCGCGTATTTGCCGTTGATGGTCGTCTGGTTCGGAATCGGCGATGCGTCGAAGATCCTGCTGATCTTTCTGACGATGTTCGCGCCGCTGACGATCGCGACCGCCGCAGGCGCGAGCGGCGTATCGGAGAGCCGCCTGCGCGCGGCCGCGTCGCTTGGCGCGACGCGCGTGAAGCTGCTGCGCCACGTCGTGCTGCCGAGCGCGCTGCCGGACATCCTGACGGGCGTGCGCATCGCGCTCGGCGCGGGCTGGTCGACGCTCGTCGCGGCGGAGCTGATCGCGGCCACGCGCGGGTTGGGCTTCATGGTGTACTCGGCGTCGCGATTCCTCGTGACGGACGTCGTGATCGCGGGGATTCTCGTGATCGGCGCGATCGCGCTCGCGCTGGAAATCGGCTTGCGCGCGCTGCAGCGGCGCTTGACGCCGTGGCGGGCGGAATAGCTCGGTTCGTGCGGGAGTGGCGGCGCGGCGCGTTCGTTCCGGCGATGCGGGGCGATACGGGGCGACGCCGCGCGGTGATTGCCGCTCGCGAGGCGCCGTTCTCGACCGTCGAGCGACACTGATGTGAAGACCCGTTTGCGCGCGTGATCGCGATGTCTTACGCGCAAGCGCTGCGGCCAGCGCCGCGCGTCATCGTCATCTCATCGCAATTGTCATCGGCATCGTCAATCGGTATCGTCATCGCGCCGGCCGGCGACGCCGCGCGACGCGACTCGCCCCGCTCAATGCGCGTCGTACAGCTCAATGCGCGTCGTGCCGCTGACCGCCGACGACCGACGTCCCCGAGCGGTGCGCCGCCGACGCTTCTGATGACGAAGCACGCAGGCGGCGCGCCTTGAAGATCGCACAGCCCTTCGACGACAGATCGAACAGGAACGACTTCAGCGCGTTCTCGTCGGGAATCGGATTGCGGCCCTTGCCGATCCGGTGGAGCTGCCGCGTGTACCACGTCACCTCGAGCGAGCCGAGGCTGTCGAAGTACTTGACGCCCGTGCTGAGCGGCTTCACGCGGTGCAGCGTTTCCTCGCCGCGCAGCAGGCGCGCGGGCGCGTCGGGCTCGATCGCGAGGATGCGCCCGAGGCCGATCAGGTCGAGCGCGCCGCCGCGCAGCGGCGCTTCCATGCCGGCGAGGCTGCGGAAGCCGCCCGTCACCATCAGCGGCACCTTCACATGCGCGCGCACCTTTTCGGCGAACGCGAGGAAATACGCCTCGCGCGCGATCGTCGACGCCTTGCGGTCGCCGATCTGCATCACGGGCGCCTCGTAGGTTCCGCCGGAGATCTCGATCAGATCGATGCCCGCCTGCGCGAGCGCGCGGATCACGTCGAGCGATTCGTCCTCGGTGAAGCCGCCGTGCTGGAAGTCGGCGGAATTGAGCTTGATGCCGACCGGAAAGTCGGGGCCGACTCGGCGGCGCACCTCCGCGTACACCGCGAGCACGAAGCGGCGGCGGTTCTCCGCGCTGCCGCCCCATTCGTCGGTGCGCTGGTTGTGCTTCGGCGACAGGAACTGGTTAATCAGGTAGCCGTGCGCGCCGTGCAACTGAACGCCGGTGAAGCCGGCCTTTTGCGCGACGGCGGCTGCCGTCCCGTAGCGCCGGATCAGATCGTCGATCTCGGCGCTCGTCAGCGCGCGCGGCACCGCGAAATACCGAGCCAGCTTCGGGCCGAAGCCGATCGCCGACGGCGCGACGGTCTGCTCGTTGAGCCCGCGCATCGCCTGCTTGCCCGGGTGATTGATCTGCATCCAGATCTCGCTGCCGTGCGCCTTCGCGGCCGTGGCCCACTCGCGCAGCCGCGGCAGGTCGCGTTCGTCCTCGATCACGACGTTGCCGGGCTCGCCGAGCGCCTTGCTGTCGATCATCACGTTGCCGGTGACGAGGAGCCCCGCGCCCGAACTCGACCAGCGCCGGTAAAGCGCGATCAGCTGGGGCGTCACGCGGCCGTCGTGGCCGCAAAGCGCTTCGCTCAGCGCCGATTTCGCGACGCGATTCTTCAGCACGGTGCCGTTCGGCAACGTGAGCGGCTCGGCGAGCAACGCGCCCGCAGCGGGATTCGGATGGGACATGTCGTGACGCTCCGGTTGGGTCGACGGTCAGTTATCCATCGACGAATGTTACATCGCGTGATGTATTGATTGGATCGTAGGTTCAAAATCGGAACCGAGTCAAGACGGAGTGACGCGGACGTCGATGGGGTGCTGGATCGCCAGCGGAGCGGAACCTGGGCGCGAGGCGTCGCCCGCGCGGTGCGCAGTGCGATAACGCGCGGTTGCGCGCAACGCGCGAACTCGCGCCGGAGGCGGCGCGGCAGCGGCGCATGGGCGCGCGGCTCGCTGGAAGACGAGCCGCCGCGCATTCATGGAGCGCGCGGCGGGTTCGCGGTCGCCGGCCGCGACTGGCGGCCGGCGAAGTTAGAGGCGTTCATCGAATTCGACGGCGCGTGGCGTCGCGACGCGTCGAAGCGGCATCGAACGGCGAGCCGTGGCGCAAACGCGCGTATTGGGCGTCGAGCGCGCAGAAATCGGCAAAAACGACAAGACGCGCGTCTCGCCGCGACGCGCTCGCGTCGACGTCAATGCATCGACAGACACGACGCGCACTGCGACCGGCCGAACGGCGCGAACGCGAGGCGCGGCAAATCGACCGAGCATGCGGAAACGCCGCCGTCGGCGGACGGCGCAGCGTTGCCGAGGCGCTGCAGCGCGATGCCCGAGCGCCGGTAAAGGCGCTCGATCGACAGCGACATCACGCCGACCACGCGCGTCGCGCCGAGCGACGCGGCCACGGCGAGCACCGACGGAAAGAAGTCCATCCCGAGCGGCTGGCGCTCCGTCGTGCGGCGGCGCCGGCGCGATGCGGCGAAGCGCGACATCTCCCAGACCGCGGGCGATTGCGGCGCGGGCGCCGAGCCGAGCAGATGCGGGAATACGTCGCGCAGCAGATACGGGCCCGTCGTCGGCAGCAAGCGCGCATAACCGCAGATCCCGCGCGCATCGTCGAGCGCGACGACGTGGATCGTCGAAGGACCGTCGAATTCGTCCCATTCCGCACGATCGTCGTGCGCGTGGCCGGCGATCGTCCAGCCGAGCCGACGGACGAACACGTCGTAGCGATACGCGCCGAGATCGGTCTGGACGTGGGGCGGCAGTTCGTCCAATCGGCCCGCGATGATGTATGACATGGCGCTTGGTTCTCCGATGAATCGATCGCCGGGGTGAAGGGAGGGCCCGTGCGATCGCGTATGAACGGTGGCGGTTGCGAGGAACGCGCGTGCGGCGGCCGCGGCCGTTCCGCGGCGCCGCGATTCGCCGCGCTCGTCTTGCAGGCGACGAATGCGGGCCGGCCTCGCCGCTGCACGGCGGCGGCGATGGCGACGGCGATGGCGTTCGGAAAGACGGCGGCCGCGGCTCGATCAGGAATGCGATGCAATTGATCGATTGCATCGCGTCGGCGCGCGGCGGCGCATGATGCGGGCGGCGCTAACGCATCGGGGCGAGGCGCGCGTTCATGGAAAAATGAGCCCTTGCCGCGTCGCCTTCACGGCGGCGAACGTGCGGCTGCGCGTGTTGAGCTTGTCCATCGCATTCTCGATGTGGAAGTCGACCGTGTACTTGGAGATGTCGAGCATGTTCGCGATGACCCACGACGATTTGCCGCGCGCGACCCAAGTAAGGCATATCTGCTCGCGATCCGTCAGGTGAACGGATGGCGGAATGGGACGGGACGTCCGCATGCTCTGGAACTGCAGATTGAACTGCATGCCGAGCAGATAGGCGTTGCGCCACTTCGCCTCGGCGTCGTGCGTGGGCGCGGTGCCGGACAGACTGACCAGCAGCACGCGCCCGAGCGGCTGGTGCAGCGGGATGCTGATGCCGTGGTCGAGGCCCGCGTCCTCCGCTTCCGTCAGCAGATGCCGCTCGCGCAGATTCGACGTCGCGATGTCGCTCCACGAGAACGGCGTGCTGTACCGGAACGCCGCGCGATGCACCGGATCGATGTTGAAGTAGTCGTTGCGGGTATAGTGCTCGACCCACTCGGACGGATAGTGCAGCGAGATGACGTTGATCGACGCGGGATGCGACGCGCCCGTCAGCTCGACGATTGCATGATGCTGATAGCCGATCTGCAGCGCCGCCTGCCTGAAAGTCTCGATCAGCGTGCGGACGTCGCGCGATTCCGGCAAGGTGGCGGAGAACGTGGGTGTCGAAGCGCTTTCTCCGGACGACGACCCCGCACCGTCGTCTCCACCTGTTCGATATTCGCGTTGAAGCAGCCTGCTCAATTTGCATGCCCCCGTTATTGAAAATCAAGACTTTCGGAAGTGCCGTGTACCGGGTTGGGGACGCGTCGCCAATGAAAATCGGATAACGCAATGACGTAGAAATTGTCCGGAAATAATATCAAATGCAATAACGATTGCAAGAGCGGCGTTCGGATTATCTGAGATTTATTCCGGCATGACGTTCGATATTTTTATCTCAACGGCTCGGATATTTTTCGCTGCCTGCAACGATCCGGCAGGAGAGGCCGCGGGGCGTGACGCGTCCGGTTCGGCGGCCGGAAATTTAAACCGTTGGTGCGATGCAATAGACGAGTTCATTTCATTTTCGCATGAACAAGTCTTTGTGCATGCGTCAGTAAGTGCCGTATCGTTTCGGCAACTCGCCGTCAGTGAAGGATGGTGTCGAGTGGATATTCGAGTGGAATCAGGATTTTAGATGCGCGGTGAATTCTTGTTTTCCGCCGGAATATGGCGGAACGAATATATTCGTGGCGGAACGCAAGCCGGCGCCGGGAAATGGCGGGACCCGAAGCGATCGGGATGCGACCACGCCACCGCTGCCGAGCGCGCGCTTGCGGGCCGTGATTGCGCTGCAGCACGCCGGGCGGGCGGAATGCGGCGGCGGGCAACGGTCGTGCCCCGCGCATCGTGCATCGAACCGCGCGGCGCGGTTCGGCGAGGCGTGGTCGGCGCGGCGCGACCGCCCGAAGCGCCGCGCGTCGACGGTCGCTCGGCGCGGCCGGCCGTCAGAGCGATTCGACGAGATTTGCGGCATCCGCGCGCAGCGCGACGCGATCGAATTTTCCGTTCGGATTGCGCAGCAGCGACGCGCGCGCCGCGATCGTGTGCGGCACCATGTATGGCGGCAGTTGCTTCGCGCACCACGTGCGCAGCGCGTCGGGCGTGAACGATTCGGCGCACAGCGGCACGACGACGAGCGTGATCGCCTCGCCGAGCTCGTCGTGCGGCACGCCGAGCGCGACGGCTTCGGCGACGAGACCGCTCGCGTGCGCGACGTCCTCGATCTCCTCCGGGCTGATCCGGTAGCCGGAACTCTTGATCTGCGCATCGTTACGGGAGACGAAATAGAGGAAGCCGTCGTCGTCGCGGCGCACGAGATCGCCCGACCAGACGGCCGTCTCACGCCGTGCGCCGCCCGGCTTCGTCTCGGGCGACGGCCGATAGCGAAACGCGGTGCGCTCGGAATCGTTCCAATAGCCGAGCGTCACGCACGCGCCGACATGAACCAGCTCGCCGACCTCGTTCGGCGCGCACGGCGAGCCGTCGTCGCGCACGACGAGGACCCGCGCGTTCGGCACCGCCTTGCCGATCGAATCGGGGCGGCGATCGACTTCGGCGGGATCGAGGTAGGTCGAGCGGAACGCTTCGGTGAGCCCGTACATCAGATACGGCGACGCATTCGGGAAGAGCGCGCGCAGTGCGCGCAGCACCGGTTGCGGCATGCGGCCGCCGGTGTTCGCGAAATAGCGCAGTCGCGCGCGCGCGTCGTCGGGCCATGCGGCGCGCGAGAGCTGGGCCCACAGCGGCGGCACGCCCGCGAAGCCGGTGATGCGTTCGCGCACGCAGGCGTCGACGACGTCCGCCGGCATCAGATAGTCGACCAGCACGGCGGTCGCGCTCGCGGCCCACGCGGTCGTGAGCTGGCTGAGGCCGGCATCGAAGCTGAGCGGCAGCGCCGCGAGAATGCGATCCTCCGCCGTGTGGCGCAGGTATTGCGCGACGCTCCATGCGCCTTCGAGCAGATTGCGATGGCTCAGCATCACGCCCTTCGGGCGGCCGGTCGAGCCCGACGTGTAGAGGAGCGCGGCGAGATCGGTATCGATCGTGTCAGCTTGCAGCGAGGTTTGCGCGTTGGCGCGCGCGAGCGCCGCGGATTCGGGCGGCGCGTCGGCCTGTATCCATCGCAGATACGTCGTGCGCGACGACGGCGCGGGCGCTTGCGTTTTCGCGTCGGTCAGGATCACGTACGGCATGTTCGCGGGCACGCCGTCGCCGAGAATCCGCGCGCGCAGCGACGACGTGACGAGGCAGCGCGCGCCGCTGTCGACGAGGATGTGATTGACCTGCTCGGGCTTGAGAGCCGGATTGATCGGCACGAACACCACGCCCGCGGCGGCCGCGCCGAGCATCGCGACGACCGCCTCGACGCGCTTGTCGAGAAAGATCGCGAGCCGCTCGCCCGGCGCGATATCGAGCGCCCGCAATCGCTCGGCGAATGACAGGCCGAGCGCGGCGAGCGCGTGATAGGTCAGCCGAGCGTCGCGCGCGACGAGTGCCTCGGCGTCGGGCGTGCGGCACGCCGCTTGTCCGACCAGATCGAAGAAATTTCGCATGGTTCCACCTTCGTTCAGAAACACGGGCGGCGCACGTCGAGCGATGCTGCGAGGCTTTCGGTGGCTAACGATCGTCGCGCGAACGCGGCCGATCCTGGCTGCCCGAAAGAGTAGCGAATAGGTGCCGCGAGCGGCGGCAGCGAATGAAGGCAAATTGCCGAACGGGGTGATGCCGAACACTGACGGGCGCGTTTGCTTCGTTTCTCGACGGCGCGTTAGCACATTCGAAATGCGTGTGCGCCTTCGTGGAGGAGATCGTCCGCTCGACGCTATCGTCAATTGTCCTGATGAATCTCGCTTGTCGAATTTCGCTTGTCGGCGGTTGCAGTCTTTCGAATCTGTTGCGCGTTTCTTACGGGCGGGCATGCCGCGCGATCGCGTGGCGCATGTCGGCGCGATGGCGAAATCGTGTGCGGGCGACGCGGTTGCGCCGTCGCATCGAATGTTCGTGCGATGCGCATGCGTCCCGGTAAATGGATGCGTGCGCAACCAATTCATTCGAGTCGACTGCTTTGCGTTTGCAGATCGGAAAGGTCGAGGGGCATGCGCATCGATGCGCATGCATGGCCCGATACGGCGTGCTTTCCCGCGGCGGGTGTCACAACGCGTCGTGAAAGATGATCCCGAGCGTGTGCCGCTGCCCGGCGCGCAAGCGGCTCACGCCATGCCGAAGATTCACCCGGTACGGGCCGCGCGCGCCTTGCACCGGACGATGGTGCACGGCGAAGATGACCGCGTCGCCTTGCTCGAGCGGCACGACGTCGACGCGCGATTGCATGCGCGGCCGTTGCTCGGTGATCACGAATTCGCCGCCCGTGAAATCGGCGCCGGGTTCCGACAGCAGGATCGCCGCCTGCAGCGGAAACACGTGCTCGCCGTACAGATCCTGATGCAGGCAGTTGTAATCGTCTTCGCGGTAGCGCAATAGCAGCGGCGTCGGGCGCAACTGTCCGGCGGCGTGACAGCGCTCGATGAATCGTTCGTGCTCGAGAGGAAAGCGTGCATCGATGCGCATCTGCGCGTGCCAGCGATTCGCGATCGGCGCGAGGTGCGCATAGAGCGCCGTGCGCAGCGCCTGAATCAAGCGCGGCAGCGGATAGCCGAAGTACTTGTATTCGCCGCGCCCGAATCCGTGCCGCGCCATCGTCACGCGGCTGCGGAACAGCGCGTCGCGCGCATAGAGCGCGGCGAGCGCTTCGCACGTGCGGCGCGCGAGCAGGCCGCGGACGATCGCGTGGCCGTCGCGATCGAGGGCCTGTTCGATCGGCCGCCACGAGAGCGCGTCGATTCGCTGCGCGAGCGCGGCCTCGCGCGATGCGACGGGTAAAACCGGGGCGTGCGCCGAGTCGTGTGCGCGGGCGGGCGTCGCGGGTGGTTCGAACGTCGCATTCATCGGCGTTTCCTCGCTGCATCGTGGATGGATCGATGCGGCCAGTCTAGCGAAACGGTCGATGCGTCGCGCTCCGAATCTTGCGCCGCAATTCATGCGGAGCGCTCGCGCGGCGAGCCGTCATCCGGCGTCACACCAGCGCGTGGAAGCCCCAGTAGAGCGCGCCCGCGAGGACGATCGAGGCGGGCAGCGTCAGCACCCAGGCGAGCACGAGGCTGCGCACGGTGCTCCATTGCAGCCCCGAGCCGTTCGCGGCCATCGTGCCGGCGACGCCCGACGAGAGCACGTGCGTCGTCGATACCGGCAGCCCGTACGCGTCCGCCGCGCCGATCGTCAGCATCGCGACGACTTCCGCCGAGGCGCCTTGCCCGTAGGTCAGATGCTGCTTGCCGATCTTCTCGCCGACGGTCACGACGATGCGCCGCCACCCGACCATCGTGCCGAGACCGAGCGCGATCGCGACCGCGACCTTGACCCAGGTCGGAATGAACTTCGTCGCGTGATCGAGCTGCTTGCGATAGTCGTCGAGCGCGCGGCGGTCCTGCGGCGCGAACGCCGGCTGTCCGGTCTTCTCCATCAGGCGCACGGCTTCGGACACCAGATACATCGTGTTGCGCACGTTGTCCGCCTGGCCCTCGGGGACTGTCGCGATCGAGCCCGTCGCGCCGACCTCGGCCGCGAGCGCGTCCGACAACTGCCGGACCGCCGGCAGCGTCGTGCCGCTCAGGCGGCGCGACTGCACGTATGCCTCGACGTCGGCGCGCGGGTTCGGCGACGGCGGCGCGTCGCCCGCGTAGCGCGCAAGCGCTTCGGAGGCCCGATGCGCGACGGCGATGAACGTCTGCGTCTCGCCGGGCGTGACCGCCTTGTTGAGCGCATACGCGGTCGGCACGGTGCCGATCAGGATCAGCATGATGAGCCCCATGCCTTTCTGTCCGTCGTTCGAGCCGTGCGCGAACGACACGCCCGTGCAGGTCAGGATCAGCAGGCCGCGAACCCAGAGCGGCGGCGGCTCGTTCGTCCGCGGCTCGCGATAGAGCGCGGGCACGCGCACGAGCGCCTTCAGCACGGCGAGCAGCAGGCCCGCGCACAGGAAGCCGACGATCGGCGAGAACAGCAGCGATTTGCCGACGCCCGCCGCCTGCGCCCAGTCGACGCCGCTCGTGCCGGACGAGCCGTGCATCAACTGGTTCGCGAGTCCGACGCCGATGATCGAGCCGATCAGCGTGTGCGAGCTCGACGAAGGCAGGCCGAAATACCAGGTCGCGAGATTCCACGCGATCGCCGCGATCAGCAGCGCGAATACCATCGCGAAGCCCGCGCCGTGGCCGACCTGCAGGATCAGTTCGACGGGCAGCAACTGCAGGATGCCGAACGCGACTGCGCCCGTCGACGCCATCACGCCGAGAAAATTCCAGATGCCCGACCAGATGACGGCGACGTTCGGCGTCAGCGAATGCGTGTAGATGACGGTCGCAACCGCGTTCGCGGTGTCGTGAAAGCCATTGACGAACTCGAAGCCGAGCGCGATCGCGAGCGCGACGCCGAGCAGCAGGTAGGGGAGAGCCGTGTGCTCGCCGACGGGCGCGAGATCCGCGAACAGGTGGACGAACACGTAGGCGGCGCCGGCCGCGACGAGGGTGACGAGAAGCGCGATGCCCAGATGCCGGGTGCGGCCGAGCTCTTCGCTGGTCGCGGCGGACAGAGGGTGGTTCATGACGGCCCTTGATATGACTGACCGTTCGATCCTAGCGCCCGCGATCAGGCAGTTTGATGACAGCGCTCAAAGGGGGCGCGATTCTTCGGCGGCGCGACGGGCGGACGCAGGGCGGCGCGAGGTCAGCCTCCGATCGCCTGTTCGATCCGCGCGAGCACGGACGGCCAGCCGCGCGCCATGCCTTCGTACGCGATCCGCGCCTGCGGCGCGTCCAGATCGAAGCCCGCATGCTCGAAGAACACGCGCGTGCCGCCGTCCTCGGGCGCGAGCCGCCAGGTGATCGTCGTGTCGAGCGTGCCCTGCGCGAACAGGATCGCGAACCGGCGCTCCGGCTCGACCGTGGTCACTTCGCATGGCTGCTTGCCCCACGGGCCCATGTCGAGCGTGAACCGGTGGCCGTGCGCGGGGCTCACGTCGCCCGCCGCCCACCAGCGCGCGAGCGCCGCGGGCTCGGTGAGCGCCGCCCAGACTTGCGCAGGCGGGCGGGCGACGAATCGTTCGAGGCGGATCGGGGCGGCTTCGTTCATTGGGGCGGGTTCGGCGGCGTTTCGGGGAATACGCATGATAGTGGATGCCGCGCCCGCGGCGTCATAGCCGGCATGCGCGCCGCTCGGCCGCGCGCGTTGGCGCCGTGCCGCGCCCGGCGGTGGCCGCGCGCTTCGCCGGCGCTCATGGAATCGGCAGTTCGGCCTCGCGCTTCACCTCGCGCAGCGACAGCGCCGACTCGATCGACGTGACGCCCGGCAGCACGCGCAGCGTCTCGCGCAGGAACGTCCCGTAATCGTCGAGATCGTGCGCGACGACTTGCAGCAGATAGTCGGCGGAGCCCGACACGTTGTGGCACGACAGGATGCGCGGAATGCCGAGCACCTCGCGCTCGAAGCGGTTGGCGACGCCGCGATCGTGAACCGCGCAGCGCAGCAGCACGAACGCGATGACGCCGAAGCCGAGCGCGTTGCGCGAGATCTGCGCGCGATAGCGCTCGATGTAGCCGTCGCTTTCGAGGCGCTTCAGGCGGCGCGCGCACGGCGTTTCGCTCAGCCCCACCGAGTCGGCGAGGCGGGCGACCGGAATGCGTCCGTCGAGCTGCACTGCGGCGAGGATGGCGCGGTCGGTTTTGTCGAGATCGATCATGGTGTGGGGATGCTCTAAAAAATCGGTTTCTAGTAGTGTATTCCAATAATTCCGTCGTGCTGGAAGGCTAAATTAGCCAAATAACCCTCGTTGAGCAGGGGCAACATGGAACCCTTTCCGAATCCGGGCTTGACCATGTTTTCCGCTCATTTGCTGCTCGTCTACATCGCCGCCGTCGTCGCCGTCTACGCGGTGCCCGGGCCGGACATGGCGTTCGTGCTGCAAACGGGCATCGGCCGCGGCGCGCGGCACGGCGCCGCCGCCGCCGCGGGGCTCGGGCTCGCGCGCGCCGTGCACGTGACGCTGTCCGCGTGCGGCGTCGCCGCGCTCCTCAAGAGCGCGCCGTGGCTCTACGAGACCGTGCGCTACGGCGGCGCGCTGTACCTCGCGTACGTCGCGGTGCAGATCTTCCGCTCGCCGGCGTTCGCGCTGTCCGACGACGGCGCGGCCGAGCCCGCCGCGCGGCTGCGCCATACGTTCGTCAAAGGCCTGCTCACCAACCTGCTGAACCCGAAGGCGCTGCTGTTCTGCTCGGTGCTGCTGCCGCAGTTCGTCCAACGGGGCGGCGCGCCGGTGATCGTGCAAATGGCGACGCTCGGTGCCGTGCTCGTGCTCGCGGGCCTGTGCTTCGATCTCGCGTGCGTCGCCGGCGCGGCGCGCATCGCGGGATGGTTGCGCGCGCATCCGCTTGCGCAGACCGCGCAGCGCTGGACGTTTTCGGCCGTGCTGCTCGGTTTTGCGCTGCGACTGTCGATCGACTGACCTGCCGCGCGCGAGCGCCGGCATCGGCTCCGGCGGCGACGCGCGAAGCCGCCCGCGCGTGCGAAGCAACTAACCGCGAAATGCCGGCATCCGCGCGCCGCGCGCGCGTTGCGCCACACGCGCGCGCCGCACGCACACACGCACACGCACACGCACGCCGCGCCGCGCCGAACTTCGCGAATGCGCCGGCGCACGCCTTCGCGAACGCTCGAGAGGCCGATACAGGATCGCCGCGCGTGCTTTACACTTGCTCTGCCGTACTGTCGCACGGTCCTGTCGACGGCGTGTGTGCGCCGTCCGACATACCGCCCGGAACTGCGATCGCGCGACCGTGTCCGAATCCTGGCAACCCGTTATCACGGCTTCTGGAGGACTCGAATATGGCAAGGCATCTTCACGCCGGCAACGAACCGCCGATCGTCGCCGAATCCACGTGCATCGGTCCGTGCGATCCGGCCGAGACGATCCGTGTGGTGGTGATGTTGCGGCGGCAGGAAGAGCAGCACCTCGATTCGCTGTTGCAAGGCCTCGCGAGCGGCGATCCCGACGCGAAGCCGGTTTCGCGCGAAGCGTTCGCGCAGCGTTTCTGCGCGCACCCCGACGATGTCGGCAAAGTCGAGGCGTTCGCGAAGCAGCACGGCCTGACGGTCGCGCGCGTCGATCCGGTCGAGAGCCTCGTCGTGCTGTCGGGCACGATCGCGCAGTTCGAGGCGGCGTTCGGCGTGAAACTGCAGCGCTTCGAGCACCGGACGATCGGCCAGTATCGCGGCCGCACGGGCGATATCGCGCTGCCAGACGAGTTGCACGACGTCGTCACCGCGGTGCTCGGGCTCGACAACCGTCCGCAGGCCCGGCCGCATTTCCGGCTGCGGCCGACTTTCCAGCCGGCGCGCGGCGGCGCGGCCGTCACCTACACGCCGCCGCAGCTCGCATCCCTGTATGGTTTTCCGCCCGGCGACGGCGCGGGCGAGTGCATCGCGATCGTCGAGCTCGGCGGCGGGTATCGGCCGGCCGAGATCCAGCAGTATTTCAGCGGCCTCGGGCTCGCTCGGCAGCCGAAGCTCGTCGACGTGAACGTCGGCGCCGGCCGCAATGCGCCGACGGGCGACCCGAGCGGGCCGGACGGCGAAGTCGCGCTCGATCTCGAGGTCGCGGGCGCGATCGCGCCCGGCGCGACGCTCGCCGTCTATTTCGCGCAGAACAGCGACGCGGGCTTCATTCAGGCGGTCAACCAGGCGGTGCACGACACGACGAACCGGCCGTCGGTCGTGTCGATCAGTTGGGGCGGCCCGGAGGCCGCGTGGACGTCGCAATCGCTGCAGGCGTTCAACCGCGTGCTGCAGTCGGCCGCGGCGCTCGGCGTGACCGTGTGCGCGGCGTCCGGCGACGCCGGCTCGGCCGACGGCGTGCAGGACGGCGCGAACCACGTCGACTTTCCGGCGTCGAGCCCGTACGTGCTCGCGTGCGGCGGCACGCGGCTCGATGCGCTGCCGGGGCAGGGCATCCGCAGCGAGGTCGTATGGAACGACGACGCGGCGGGCGGCGGTTCGACGGGCGGCGGCGTGAGCGACGTGTTCGATTTGCCGGACTGGCAGAAGGGGCTGAGCGCGACGCTCGCGCGGGGCGGCGCCGCGTCGCCGCTCGCGAAGCGCGGCGTGCCCGACGTCGCGGGCGACGCGTCGCCCGCGACGGGCTACGAGGTGCTCGTCGGCGGCACGTCGGCGGTGATGGGCGGCACGAGCGCCGTCGCGCCGCTCTGGGCCGCGCTCGTCGCGCGGATCAACGCGGCGGCGGGCAGTTCCGCGGGCTGGATCAACCCGAAGCTGTACCGGAACGCGGGCGCGCTGCGCGACGTCACGGTCGGCGACAACGGCGCGTACGCGGCGACGCCCGGCTGGGACGCATGCACGGGGCTCGGCAGCCCGGACGGCGCGAAGGTCGTGGCGGCGCTCAAGAGCGGCGCCACGGGGTGATCGCGGGCCGATGCGACGGCTGGCGGTGCGTCGCGGGCCGCCGCGCCGCCGCATCCGGCGCGGCGGTTCGCAGGCTGCGGCGTCGCGGCGCTTGACGCGCGCGCGGCGCCATTCGAGATTGGCGGCGCGGGATCGGGAGAGGCGGTTCCGGTCGCGGCGCTCCGGCGGCGTCGGCGCGCGGCGCATCGATCATGCCGGCGGGCCGTTCGTCGCCGCGACGACGACGCGGCGGGCCGCGATGTCGCACGGCCGACGCGGCGGCGATGTCGGGGCTTTCCGGCTGGCCGTGCGGTGACGCCGGCATTCCGGCATCACGGCATTCCGGCATCACGGCTGTGCTTCGCCGCTTCGCCGTTGCGGCGAGGCGGCGACGGCAAAGGCGGCGGCCGCGCATTGCGCGAAGCCGGCCCCGGGGCCGGCTCGACGTGACCGGCCGTTCGCGATGCGCGCGCGGCCGCGATCGGCGGCAAACGGTTTGGCACGATTGACGATTCGTTCATGCACCCTCCAATAGAACCAGAAGGAGCAGCACGATGAGCATCGATTCGACTTCTTCGGGCGGCACGCAGCCGCTCCATCATGGCGCTTCCGCTTCGGTTCACGCGCCGCCGCCGATCGTCGCGGCGCCGAAGCGCGACGGCGACCAGCCGTTCTTCGATCCGGTCGCGTACGGCAACGGCCCCGACGATTCGGTGACGGACACGACCGAGGCCGCCGCGATCACGCATCACACGATCCAGATCGACGGCCGCACGATCGCGTACACGGCGACGGCAGGCCATCTCGTGACCGTCGACGCGAGCAGTTCGCAGCCGAACGCGAAGATCTTCTACGTCGCGTTCACGCAGGACGGCCAGCAGGAGCAAACGCGGCCGGTCACGTTCTTCTACAACGGCGGGCCGGGCTCGTCGGCGGTGTTCGTGCTGCTCGGCTCGTTCGCGCCGCGGCGGATCAGGACGTCGATGCCGAGCTTCACGCCGCCCGCGCCGTACCGGATGGAGGACAATCCGGACAGCCTGATCGACAAGAGCGACCTCGTGTTCATCAATCCGGTCGGCACCGGCTACTCGGCGGCGGTCGCGCCGCACAAGAACCGCGATTTCTGGGGCGTCGACCAGGACGCGAACTCGATCAAGCAGTTCATCAAGCGCTTTCTGACGAAGAACAACCGCTGGAATTCGCCGAAATTCCTGTTCGGCGAATCGTACGGCACCGCGCGCAGCTGCGTGCTCGCCTACAAGCTGCACGAGGACGGCGTCGACCTGAACGGGATCACGCTGCAATCGTCGATCCTCGACTACAAGCAGGCGGGCAATCCGGTGGGCGCGCTGCCGACCGCCGCGGCCGACGCGTGGTATCACAAGCGGCTCGGCGTCGCGCCGGCGCCGGCCGATCTCGGCGCGTTCGTCGAGGAGGTCGCGCAGTTCGCGCGCACCGGCTATCTCGACGCGCTGCGCAAGTTCCCGCAGCCCGACGAGGCGGTGGTCAAGAAGCTGTCCGGCTACACCGGCATCGACACGACGACGCTCCTGTCGTGGAGCCTCGACGTCGCGAGCTACGACACGCGCGGCAACGCGCTCTTCCTGACGACGCTCCTGAAGGCGAGCGGCCTCGCGCTCGGTGCATACGACGGCCGCGTGACGGGGATCGAATCGGGGATCGCGGGCAAGATCGATCCGAACTCGGGCGGCAACGATCCGACGATGACGGCCGTGTCGGGCGTCTACACGGCGATGTGGAACTCGTATCTGAACGAGCAGCTGAAGTACACGTCGAACTCGTCGTTCGCCGACCTGAACGATCAGGCGTTCAAGTTCTGGGACTTCGGCCACATCGATCCGACGGGCGCGCAGCAGGGCGTCGACGCGAAGGGCAACGTGATCCTCTACACGGCGGGCGATCTCGCGGCGACGATGGCGCTGAACGTCGATCTGAAGGTGCTGTCGGCGAACGGCTTCTACGATTTCGTCACGCCGTTCTATCAGACGGTGCTCGATCTTCAGCAGATGCCGCTCGAGGATGCGACGGTGCGGCGGAACCTGTCTGCGCGGTTCTATCCGTCGGGACACATGGTGTATCTCGACGGCGGTTCGCGCACCGCGCTCAAGCACGATCTCGCGCAGCTGTACGAATCGGCGGTGCACGACACCGCGGCCGTGATGCGGATTCGCGCGTTGCAGGAGAAGACGCGCGGGGCGTGATTCCGGCGATGCGACGAGCGCCCGAAATGCCTGGGTTTCAGGGCTTTGTCGGGCGCTCGCCGTGCTGGCTGCGGTCGAGCGCCGCCGCGCCGACGCTGGTCCCGGGATTCGTCGGCGGGCTTGGTCGGATGGTTTCGATGATCTGAAACCGCATGCGGGGACGCGTTCGTCTCGATTCTCGATTCTCGATGCGGCGCGGTCAGCGCGCGAACATGCCCGTCGCTTGGGCGATGGAGGCCGCTTCGCGCCGCTCGTTCAGCAGCAGAGCGAAACTATCGGCAGATTCGTTGCGCGATGCCTGATGGTCGAGAGCGCACGCTCGGGCCGCATTCACGAAGCGCGCCGGTGGCGGGAATGGTGGGAGCGGCGCGGAGCATGACCTTCCCGTGTCGTCCGGGACATCTCGGTCGATGCGATGGAATCGGGAGGCGGGGAAGCGCCACACAACGGCCGAATGGCCCGGCTTCCCAATCAACCGCCCGACCGCTTGATTGCCCGACTGCCCGACTGCCCGACTGCCCGACTGCCCGATTGCCCGATTGCCCGACTGCCCGACTGCCCGACTGCCCGACTGCCCGACTGCCCGACTGCCCGACTGCCCAACCACCCAACCACCCAACCACCCAACCACCCAACCGCCCAACCGCCCAACCGCCCGAGTCGCCGCCGCTCACCGGGAAAAGCGCTCGCGCAGCCGCTCCTCGATGAATCCGAGAAACACCCGGCAGGCCGACATGTCTTGCCGATGCTGCGGATACACGGCGTTGACGGGCAGCGGCGCCTGCGCGAACGGCTCGAGCACCGCCACGAGCTGGCCCGCGTCCAGCGCGGGCTCGACGATGAAGTGCGGCAGCAGCGCGATGCCGAGCCCCGCGACAGCCGCGTCGCGGATCACGTCGCCGTTGTTCGCGAGCAGCGCGCCTTGCACTTCGAATGTGCGGCGCGCGCCGTCGATCGCGAACTCCCAGCCGGTTCGGCCTTCCTGGCCGTACAGCAGGCAGACGTGCGCGTGCAGATCGGCGGGCGTCGCCGGCGCGCCTCGCTTGCGCCGATAGGCCGGACTGCAGCACGCGACCATCCGCAGCGCGCCGAGACGGCGTGCGATCAGCGTCGAATCGGGCAGCGCGCCGATGCGCAGCGCGAGATCGAATCCTTCGCCGATCAGGTCGACGTGGCGGTCGCTCAGCTCGACGTGCAGCCGCACGGCCGGGTGCTGGACGAGGAACTCGGCGATCAGCGGCGACAAGCGCGTGATGCCGAACGACATCGGCGCGCTGATCTTCAGCGTTCCGCGCAGGTCGCCGCGGCGCGCGGACATCGCTTCTTCCGTTTCCGCGATCTCGGCGAGGATGCGCGTCGCGCGCGCATGGAACTCCTGGCCGAGCTCCGTCACCGCGAGCTTGCGCGTGTTGCGCACGAGCAGCCGGACGCCGAGCGACGCCTCGAGCGCCATCACGCGCCGGCTGACGAACTGCTTGGACAGCAGGAGCTTGTCGGCCGCGCCCGTGAAGCTTCCCGCTTCGACTGTCGCGACGAATATCCGGAGGTCGTCGAATTGCATGATTGTCCACCAATATGAGACAGTAATTATCTCTCTGTTTATATATGTATCAAAATAGTTGACGTAAGCTGCAGGCATCGATCGACGAGGCGCGCAACCCGCAGCGCCCGCGATGAAACGGAGGTCATCATGATTGAAGTCAGGGCAGCACATCAACGCGGCCGCGCCGAGCACGGCTGGCTCAGCTCGCGCCATACGTTCTCGTTCGCCGAATACTACGATCCGGCGCAAGTCGGGTTCTCGGACCTGCTCGTGATCAACGACGATCGCGTCGCGCCCGGCCGCGGCTTCGGCATGCATCCGCACCGCGACATGGAAATCCTGTCGTACGTGCTCGAAGGCGCGCTCGAACATCGCGACACGATGGGCACGGGCTCCGTGATCGTGCCGGGCGACGTGCAGCTGATGAGCGCGGGCAAGGGCATCGCGCACAGCGAATTCAACCATTCGTCGGCGCAGCCCGTGCATTTCCTGCAGATCTGGATCGGGCCGGCGGTGCGCGGCGTCGAGCCGCGCTACCAGCAGACGAGCGTGAGCGACGGCGACAAGCGCGGGAAGCTGCGCCTCATCGTGTCGCCGGAAGGGCAGGACGGCTCGCTGAAAATTCGCCAGGACGCGCGGGTGTACGCGGGCCTGTTCGACGGCGATGCGAGCGAGCGGTTCGTGCTGCCGCCGCAGCGTTTCGCGTACGTGCACGTCGCGCGCGGATCGGTGACGGTGAACGGCGTCGCGCTGCAAGAGGGCGACGGCGCGCGGATTCGCGACGAGCAGGCGCTGCAAATCGAGAACGGCAGGCAGGCGGAGGTCTTGCTGTTCGATTTGCGGCCGATCGAAGTCACCGCGGAATGGGCGTGACGACGTCGCGCAGGGGCGGCCCGTGCGCGGACGGCCGCGGCGCGGGCCATCCCGCGCGCGCGGTTCGGCCGCGGGCCGTTCGCGGCGATTAAAGCGCGCAGCGATTTCGCGCGGATCGCCTGCCGGCCGGCATCCGTTGCTTTCTTCAGGAACCCGATGCAATGAAACTGAACCTTCCATCGCTGCTCACGTTCAACGGCGGCTTCGTCGATACGGCCGGCTTTCTCGCGCTGCAGGGCCTCTTCACCGCGCACGTGACGGGCAACTTCGTCACGCTCGGCGCGACGCTCGTCTCCGGCAGCACGGGCGCCGTCGCAAAGCTGTTGGCGCTGCCTGTCTTCTGTCTCGTCGTGCTTGCGGCGGGCGTCGCGCGGCGCTCGATGATGCGTGCGCGCGCGCCGGCGCTGAAGATCCTGCTGGGTGCACAATGGCTGCTGCTCGCGATCGGCGCGGCGCTTGCGATCCGCCTCGGTCCTTTCACGGACGGCGATGCGTGGCCGGCGATCATGACCGGAATGATCCTCGTGATGGCGATGGCGATCCAGAACGCGGTGCATCGGCTGCATCTGCCGGACGCGTTGCCGACGACGCTGATGACGGGCACCGTCACGCAACTGATGCTGCATCTGTCGAACCGCCTCGCCGGCGAAGACGTGCCGCGCGCAGGCGGGCCGTCGCGGCTCGCGAACATGGCGTGGACCGTCGCGACGTTCGCACTCGGATGCGGCGCGGCGGCGGGACTTTATCTGATCGGCGGCGCATGGGCGTTTGCGTTGCCGCCGGTGCTGATCGGGGCGGCGCTGCTCATCGACGAAGAAAAGGCGATGGAGAAGGCGTTGTGAGCGGCTGCGTGAGCCGCCGCGAGGCCCGAAGCGGATCGGGCTCAGGCCGGGTACGCGCGGATGAAGCGGCGAACTGCCTCGACGGCGACCGCGCCTTCCGACAGGTTGGCGACGGCCGAGCGCCGCGGGCCGGCGCGCACCTCGCCGATCGCGAACATGCCCGGCTGCGAAGTTTCGAATGCGGCGGCGAAGGTCGTGCCGGACGCCGCGCGGCCGGTGCGGACGAATCCGCGGTCGTCCACGTCGACGGCGCCGCCGAGCCATTCGGTGTTCGCGCGCAGCGTGACGCGCGCGAGCCGCGGGTCGTACTCGGGGCGCAGCGACGATGCGATGACGAGCGCGTGCGCGCCGATGCGTTCGCCGTCGCGGGCGACGAGGCCGAACGGGTAGGCGTCGCAGTCGAGGCGCACGGTGCGGCTGCCGATCGTCAGGTGTGGACCGAATCGCTGAAGCTCCGCCGTGTCGGCCCGTGCGAATTCGTCGTCGATCCCGAACGGCAGGCGACCTTCGACGACGATCGTGTTCAGGCGCCTCGATGCGGCGTGCGCGGCGGCGATCATGCCGCTCGGCCCGCTGCCGACGATCGCCACGTCGAAGTCGCGCCCGGGATCGCGCCCGGGATCGCGATGGCCGGCGCGCGGGGCGCCGCGTGCGGCAGACGCGGCGGAAGGCCCGTAGGCGAGCAGGCCGATGCGGCGAAGCAGGAAAAGACGCACGAGCAAGTCGCGCAGATCCGGCTCGCGCTCCAGCAGAACCCCAAGCGTGGCGCGATGGATTCGCACGAGGCGGCAAGCGGACGACGCGACCACCGTGGTTTCGCAGGCGATGTCGTTCAGCAGGTCGAGCTCGCCGGTGAAGGTGCCGGGGCCGTGATCGACGCCGCACGGCGTGGCCGGATGCGCGGGCGGCGCGCATCGGGTCGTGCCGTCGAGCACGATGTACAGATAGTCGCTGCGCGTGCCGCTCGCGCACAGCGTCGCGCCGGCATCGACTTCGACGACGCAGCCGTACCGGGACGCGCGTTCGATCAGGTCGTGCGGCAACCCGTACGCGGCGAAGTCGTCGGTATGCTTCAGATGCCCCAGTAGATTTCGGAGGTGATTCATCGAAGAGTGCGCGTCGCCAGGAGCGCGAGGCATCGGATCTGCGCTTGCGCAAGCGTTGCCTCGGCCTGACACCTGCCGTCCTGACGGATTGTTCAAGTATAGATCGCGGGACGTTTCTCCCGACGGCCGCCGGCGCGAGGCGGCGGCGCGAAGTGCGAAGATGATGCGCGCATGGCGCGCGAATGACAACTGGTGAGGACCGAGCGTCGTCGACGTTTCTGTAAAAAAGACACCTTTGTTCTATCGAAGGATGCAATCGGCCATTATCCTTAACCCGATCGAAGGAGTAGCCGCCATGGGGCGATCTGCCGATACCGAAGCGAGCACACTGCCGAGCCTGACGATGAGCAGCACTGATCTTGCCCCGATGGAGCTGCACGAGGCGTTTCGCGGCGCGGCGATCGAGACGATCGAGACGCGCGCCGACGCACACGCGCCCGTCGTGCTGACGCGCGTGCGGCATGCGGAGTGCGGTTTCGGCGTCGTCGAGTTCCTGCCGCCCGCCGATTGCTGCTTGATCGGCGTGGCGCTGCCGGCGCGCACGCCATGCGCGACGCCGGGCGCCGACGACGCGCCGGGTCGGGATGCGCGCATCGCCTTGCGAATCCGACAGGAGGGCGAGCCGTTTCGCGCCGATCTGCAAAGGCCGTTCGACATGCTGTTCCACGTGCTGCCGCGGCGCACGCTGGCCGAGCTGACGGCCGACATGCAAATGGGCGGCGTTCGCGAGCTCGCATGTCCGGACGACAGCCACGACGCGGTGCTGCAGTGTCTCGTCGGGGCGCTGCTGACGGCGGCGTCCGGCGCTTCGCCGCGCAGCCCGCTGCTCGCCGGTCACGTGGCGCGCGCGATGCAGATCCACATCGTGCAGACTTATGGCGTGGCCGCGCCGAACGCGCCCGCGAAGGGCGGGCTGGCGAACTGGCAACTGGAGCGCGCGAAGGCGATCCTCGAGGAGAACGCCGCCGGCGAGGTGCCGATCTCGCAGGTCGCGTCGGCGTGCGGCTTGTCGCGCAGCTACTTCATCAAGGCGTTTCGGCAAACGGTCGGCACGACGCCGCACCGGTGGCTGCTCGAGCACAAGATCGAACGCGTGAAGCACTGCCTGCTTTCGAACTCCGAACCGATCGCCGACATCGCGCACCAGTGCGGCTTCTCGGATCAGGCGCATCTGACGCGCGTCTTCACCAGCATGATCGGCACGCCGCCCGCCGCGTGGCGTCGTGTGAACCGGAAATAGCGGGGTTTCGTCGAAGCGCGCCGGCCAGGCGCGGCGCGCCGACGATTTTCGCGAACGCCTGCGTGAAATGGCTCTGGCTCGAAAAGCCGCAATGCGCCGCGATGCGCGCAAGGGGCCAGTCGCCATGCGCGAGCAGATGCTTCGCGGTGTCGATGCGCCGTTCGAGCAGCCATTGATGCGGCGTCTTGCCGGTCGTCGCGCGCAAGCTGACGGAGAATCGGCGCATCGTCGTCGCGAGCCACGGTTGTTTCGACGAGATGGGCGTGCCCGCCGCGCCGGGCGATCTCGCGTCGCACCGGTGTCTGCGTTTTCCGTATCGGCAAGGGCGGCAGAGCTGGACGTTCAGCCGCGATGGCGGGGCGGAGAAGGTCGAGGTTCGCGGCAGGCTGACCGCGAACAGTCTCGACATCCTGCGTGAAGGCGTGCTCGACGGGCAGGGCGTCGCGCTCGCGCCGACCTGGCGCGTGCACGACGACGTCGTCGCGGGCCGCGTGCTGCCGCTGTTCGAGGCGTGGCGCATGACGCCGCCGGGCGGCGACGCGCAAGTCTATGGGGCGTATCTGCCGAATCGGCGACATTCGCGAAAGGTGCAGACGTTCATCGCGTTTCTCGCCGAACGCATGCCGCAGGCGCTCGACCGCTGACGGATCGCGCCCGGGCTTGCGCGTCGGGCGTCGGCGATGGCCGGGGCGACCGTGTCCGGGACGAGCTGGTTGCGGCGCGACGGATCGCCGGCGTGTGGCGGCTATCGACTGGCGTGCCGATCTTTCCGGTCGCTTGAATGGGGCCGATCGAATTGGGCCGCTTGAATGAGGCCGCTCGAATGGAGCTGCTCAAATGCGGCGGCTCGAATCGGGCCGCGAGCCATCGCGCACGCGTTGATCGGAAGCGTCGTGCGCCGGCATGCATGAAGCGGCCGCGCGCTTGCTCGCGGCCGGATTGCGGAGAAACGAGCGAAATCGGCAATCGACAATCGACAATCGGCAATCGGCAATCGGCAATCGACAATCGGCGATCGGCGATCGGATTCGGCCGGCGCGTCCGCTCGCATGGCGGGCGCGCCGGCCGATCCGGTTCAGCGAGCCGGAACGGGCGCCAGCACTTCGTGCGCGCTCGCGGTGCGCTGCGCAGCCTTGTGGACCATCGTGTATGCGTAATCGACGCCCATGCCGTAAGCGCCCGAATGCTCCTTCACGAGCGTCATCACGGCGTCGTACGTCTCGCGGTGCGCCCAGTCGCGCTGCCATTCGAGCAGCACCTGCTGCCACGTGACCGGCACGACGCCCGCCTGGATCATCCGCTGCATCGCGTAGTCGTGCGCTTCCTTGCTGGTGCCGCCCGACGCGTCGGCGACCATGTAGATCTCGTAGCCGCCCTCGGCCATCGCGCACAGCGCGAACGTCAGGTTGCAGACTTCGGTCCACAGTCCGGACACGACGACTTTCTTGCGGCCGTTCGCCTTCAGCGCGTCGCGCACTTTCCGGTCGTCCCACGAGTTCATCGACGAGCGCTCGAGCAGCTTGTGATCGGGGAACACGTCGAGCAGCTCCGGGTACGTGAAGCCGGAGAACGATTCCGATTCGACCGTCGTGATCGTCGTCGGAATGTTGAAGATCTTCGCGGCCTTCGCGAGGCCGACGACGTTGTTCTTCAACGTCTGGCGATCGATCGACTGAACGCCGAACGCCATTTGCGGCTGCTGATCGATGAAGATCATCTGGCAGTTGTGCGGAGTGAGGACTTCGAGCTTCGGGTCGGACATGACAATCTCCGGGGTGACGCCGTTCAGGGCGGGAGTGAACAAAGACATTCGATGAGCGGCGATCGCTGTGATCGCTGCGATCGCGCACATCGTTTCTGGATCGAATGCGAACGCGGCACGCCGCCGACGCCGCGCGCCGCGTTCAGGCCGGGCGGCCGAGTCGAAACGCGGGCGCGCCGACTCGAACGATCTGCTGCGGGATGGATGCTAGAGCGTGGGTGTCCGGCCGTCTTGAACAATAGTGCGCAAACTTGGCGAGGAGTCCGGTGAACGTTGCGCGTCGGCTTGCGTGCGAACTGCTCGCCGTCGACGATGATGCCGCCGTATCGCCGTATCGCCGTATCGCCGTATCGCCGCATCGCGCCATTCGATGTCGCGTGCGCGTGCGCGTGCGAACGCGTCGCGTCGCGTCGCTATCGTTCAAAACTGGCGACAAACGTTCAATACGCGAGCGCCCGCAAATGCGATAGTCAGCCGCGACCGATCGAGACGCCCGCGAACGGATCGCAGGTTCACCGCTCGCGCGCCAGCTCGACGTTCCGACGACGCACACGACCACTACATCCGGACTACCCATCATGAAAGCTTATGTCTTGTCGCTCGCCATGGGGCTGCTCGTGGGCATCATCTACGGCGTCTCCAACGTGCGCTCGCCGGCGCCGCCCGTGATCGCACTCGTCGGCCTGCTCGGCATCCTCGCGGGCGAGCAGGTGCCGCCGCTCGTCAAGCGGCTGCTGAGCAACGCCGAGACGTCGACTTCCTGGTATCAGCACCAGGTCAAGCCGCACATGTTCGGCCAATTGCCGACTTGCCCGAAGGCGCCGGACGCGCCGGCGCAGGTCGCGGCCGCCCGTCACCCCGATTCGTCATCCGGAGAGCAACGCCATGGCTGACCACGCCGCACACGCCACCCCCGATCTGATCCTGCACCGCGGTCGCTTCACGACGCTCGACCGTTCGAATCCGGCCGCGAGCGCGGTCGCGATCAAGAGCGGCCGGTTCGTCGCCGTCGGCGGCGACGAGCTGCTCGCGTCGGCGGGCGCGAACACGCGGATCGTCGACCTGCAAGGCAAGGGCGTGTTGCCGGGCCTGATCGACAACCATCTGCACATCATTCGCGGCGGCCTGAACTTCAACATGGAGTTGCGCTGGGACGGCGTGCGCAGCCTCGCCGACGCGATGGCGATGCTGCGCCGCCAGGTGGCCGTCACGCCCGCGCCGCAATGGGTGCGCGTGGTCGGCGGCTTCACCGAGCATCAGTTCGCCGAGAAGCGTTTGCCGACGATCGACGAGCTGAACGCCGTCGCGCCCGATACGCCGGTCTTCATCCTGCATCTGTACGATCGCGCGCTGCTCAACGGCGCGGCGCTGCGCGCGGTCGGCTATACGAAGGACACGCCGGAGCCGCCGGGCGGCCGGATCGCGCGCGACGCGGCGGGCAACCCGACCGGGCTGCTGCTCGCGCGGCCGAATGCGGCGATTCTCTACGCGACGCTCGCGAAGGGGCCGAAGCTGCCGTTCGAATATCAACTGAATTCGACGCGGCACTTCATGCGCGAGCTGAACCGGCTCGGCGTGACGGGCGCGATCGACGCCGGCGGCGGCTTCCAGAACTATCCGGACGATTACGCGGTGATCGAGCAGTTGGCGAAGCACGATCAACTGACGATCCGGCTCGCGTACAACCTGTTCACGCAGAAGCCGAAGGAAGAGAAGCAGGACTTCCTGAACTGGACCGCGACATCGAAATACCACGACGGCACCGACTATTTCCGCCACAACGGCGCGGGCGAGATGCTGGTGTTCTCGGCGGCGGACTTCGAGGATTTCCGCGAGCCGCGCCCCGATCTTTCGCCCGACATGGAAGGCGAGCTCGAAGCGGTCGTGCGCGTGCTCGCGCAGAATCGCTGGCCGTGGCGCTTGCATGCGACCTACGACGAAACGATCAGCCGCGCGCTCGACGTGTTCGAGCGCGTGAACCGCGACATTCCGCTCGACGGGCTGAACTGGTTCTTCGATCACGCGGAGACGATTTCCGACGAATCGATCGACCGGATCGCCGCGCTGGGCGGCGGGATCGCGGTTCAGCACCGGATGGCGTACCAGGGCGAATACTTCGTCGAGCGCTACGGCCAGGCCGCGGCGGAAGCGACGCCGCCTGTCAGGCGGATGCTCGACAAGGGCGTCAACGTGTCGGCCGGCACCGATGCGACGCGCGTCGCGTCGTACAACCCGTGGGTGTCGCTCGCTTGGCTCGTCACCGGCAAGACGGTCGGCGGCGCGCAGCTTTATCCGCGCGCGAATTGCGTCGATCGCGAAACCGCGCTGCGGATGTGGACCGAGAACGTCACGTGGTTCTCGAACGAAGTCGGCAAGAAGGGCCGGATTCAGGTCGGGCAGCTCGCGGATCTGATCGTGCCCGACCGCGATTTCTTCGCATGCCCGGAATCCGACATCGCGGATACGACGTCGCTCTTGACCGTCGTCGGCGGCAAGGTCGTCTACGGCGCGGGGCCGTTCGCCGACATCGACGAAGGCGCGCCGCCGCCCGCGATGCCGGACTGGTCGCCCGCCCGCGTGTTCGGCGGCTATGCGGCGTGGGGCGACAAGGAAGGCGGCGCGTCGCTGCAGCAGGTGGTCCGGCAGGCGGCGCAGGCGTGCGCGTGCGCGAACCGTTGCGGCATTCATGCGCATCGGCATGCGAGCGCGTGGAGCAGCAAGCTGCCGGTCGACGATCTGAAGAGCTTCTGGGGCGCGCTCGGCTGCTCGTGCTGGGCGGTGTGAGCGCGCGATCGGGCGCGCGTGCCGCGCGTCGCTGTCTCGTCGCATTCCGGTGACGCGCTTGGTCGCGTCGCGCGACGAAGCGTCGGCGGGAGCGACGCGGACATTCCGGCGCATTCGGCCGTCCAGCTGTTCTTCGCGCGCGCGAACGCGCGGCAGCGGCCGCGCACGCCCGGCGCGCAGTCCGCCGAAATACGTTTCGCCGGCGAGATCTGCCGCCGTCTCGACGGCATCCCGCTCGCGATCGAACCGGCGGCCGCGCGCGCGGCGACGCTCGGCCTGGAAGGCGTGCACCGCCGCCTCGACGATTGCCTCGCGATTCTCGGCGGACTCGTCCCCGGGGCCGGCTGGCCGGACCAAACGCCGCGCGGGCGCGCAGCAGGCGCCGGCGCGGCATGTCGATGACTTCACCACTTTGGGAAACAAGCATGCAAATACGACGCTCGGGAATACGTTCGGCCTTGCTGGCCGCCCTGATGTTCGGCTTCGCGCAGATGCCCGCCGCTTTCGCGGATGCGGATGCGGGCGCCGCCGCCGAATCCGCGCGCGCGATCGCATCGGCGCCGCCGGTCGCCGTCGGGCCGCAATACGACACGACGCATGTCTACGTCGCGGTTCCCGATCTGGACGCGTTCGTCGACAGCTTCGTCGCGACGTTCGGCGGGAAGGCGTCGCCGCGCGTGACGCTCACCGTCACGCCGACGCCGAGCGAAACGCTGTCGCAATACGTGCAGACGCCGGTGGGAATGCTGTCGGTATTCGGGTTCAAGACGCCGATTCCCTATCCGTTCGGCGCCGAGCGCACGGGCTATCTCGTGACGGATCTCGACGACGCGGTGAAGGCCGCGCGGGCCGCCGGCGCGGACATCGTCGTCGATTCGTTCGACGACCCGATCGGCCGCGACGCCGTCGTTCGCTGGCCGGGCGGCGTGATGATGCAGCTGTATTGGCACCGGAAGGCGCCGTCTTACGCGCCGCTCGCGACGGTTCCGGACAATCGCGTCTATCTGTCGCCGTACGAGGCGGATCGCTTCGTCAAGAGCTGGGTCCGGTTTTCGCACGGCAAGATCGTCTCCGACAACCGTCGCGAAGACGGCGGCGCAATCGGCCGGCCGGGCGCCGAGGTGCGCAAGATCGTGATCGAATCGACTTTCGGACGCGTCGCCGCGTTCGTGACCGACGGCAAGCTGCCGTATCCGTACGGCCGCGAAACGACCGGCTACGCGGTCGCCGACCTCGATGCGACGCTCGAGAACGCGCAGGCGGCGGGCGTCAAGGTTCTGGCGCAGCCCTATCGCACGCAGGCCGGGCGCACCGCGATGCTCGCGTTCCCCGGCGGCTATATCGCGGAAGTGCACGACGCGCAATGACGATGCGCCGCGTTTCCGCGCTCGGTTGCTGGGCGCTGATGTCGCTGTTCGCGGCGGTGCGCGCGCATGCGGCGGATGCGTCGCCCATGTCACCCGCGTCGCCGACGTCGCCCACGTCACCAGCGTCGCCCACGTCGCCCGCGTCGCCCGCGTCGCCCACGTCACCCACGTCACCCACGTCGCCAGCGTCACCCATGTCACCTACGTCGCCCGCATCGCCGGACGCATCATCCTGCACGAAGGCGCGTCCGGCGATCTTGTTCAATCGCTGGCAGGAGGATTGGTCGGCGCTCGCGGACCCGTGCGTGCCGCGCAGGCCGCTCGATGCGCTGAAATACCTGCCGCTGCTCGGCCGCAGCGACACGTATCTGTCGCTCGGCGCGGTGCTGCGCGAGCGGCTCGAGATGAACGACGCGCCGCTGTTCGGCCTCGGCCGCGCGCACGACGACACCTACGTGCTGCAGCGCGCACAGGTGCATGCCGACCTGCGAATCGCCGGGCACGTGCAGGTGTTCGTGCAGCTCGAGGACGCGCGCACGTTCGGCAAGGACGACGTCGGCTCCGTCGATCGCAATCGCGTGGATCTGCGCCAGGCGTTCGTGACCTATGCCGGCGCGATCGGGCCCGGCGTCTTCAAGGCGCGAATCGGCCGCCAGGAGATGGCGTTCGACTTGCAGCGCTTCGTGTCGGTGCGCGACGGCCCGAACGTGCGCCAGGCGTTCGACGGAATCTGGGCCGACTGGGAAGAGGGCCCGTGGCGCTTCATCGGCTATGCGACGCAGCCCGTCCAGTATCGCGACGATCACGCATTCGACGACGTGTCGAACCGCAATCTCACGTTCAGCGGCGTGCGCATCGAACGTCAGGGCGTGGGGCCCGGCGATCTGTCCGCTTATTACTCGCGGTACAACCGGGCGCAGGCCCGGTTTCTGGACGGCTCGGGTGCGGAGCATCGCGACGTGTTCGATGTCCGGTACGCGGGCAGGCAGCGCAACGTCGATTGGGACGTCGAAGGCATGCTCCAGTCGGGGCACGTCGGCGCGCAGCGCATCGACGCGTGGGCGGTGGGCTCGCTCGCGGGCTATACGTTCGCCAACGTGCGCTGGACGCCGCGCGTCGGCTTGCAGGTCGACGCCGCGTCGGGCGACCGGCACCCGCACGACGGCCGCATCGAGACGTTCAATCCGCTGTTCCCGAACGGCTACTACTTCGCGCTCGCCGGCTACACCGGCTATACGAATTTGATTCACGTGAAGCCGTCGGTCACGTTGAAGCCGAGCAACGCGCTCACGCTGCTCGCGGCGGTCGGGCTTCAGTGGCGCGCGACGACGGCGGACGCGGTCTATGCGCAGGGCGCGTCGCCCGTGCCGGGCACGGCGGGGCGCGGCGGCAAGTGGACCGGTTTCTACACGCAGTTGCGCGCCGATTGGGCGGTGACGGCGAATCTGGCGGCGGCGCTCGAAATCGTGCATTTTCAGATCGGCGACGCGATCCGCGCCGCGGGCGGTCGAAACGCGGATTATCTGGGCGCGGAGTTGAAATTCGGCTGGTAGCCGCGTCAGCGGCGCGGCGCATCCGAATTCCTCGGCGCTGGCGAACGATGTTGCCAGTCGGAGCGTGCACGCGTGGTTCGATCGAATCCTGAATCGTGGAAATTCGGATTCGCTCAAGTGCGAGCACGGCGCGTGTGTCGCGCATGAATCCGCCGGGGGCGGCATGGCGAAGCCCGGGCGAAGGCGGTCTCGGCGCCGCATCGACGCGCGCCGCAGGCGCGTCAGACCGGCATCTCGCCGGCGACGTTGAGCCGCGTGCTGTCGATGTCGACCGAAGATCCGCGCATCAGCACCGTATTGGCGATCGCCGACGCGCTCGCTTCGACCGTCGGGTATCTGCTGCATAGCGAGCGCGTCTACCCGATTCCGATTCTCGAATGGGACGAGATGCTCGATTTCTCGCGCGGCCATGACAACGCCGCCCGCAACACGCGATGGGTGACGGTCGATACGCCGCGCGGCCCCGGCGCGTTTGCGGCGCGTACGAAACCGTCGATGGCGCCGCGGTTTCGCGAAGGGTCGGTCGTGATCGTGGAGCCGGGCCTCGCGTTTCGCGACGCTCAGATGGTCGTCGCCGCGATCGACGGCGGCGAGCCGGCGCTGCGCCGCGTGATCGAGGACGGCGAGGCCGTCCGGCTCAAAAGCGTCGGCGCGCCGCACGCGCAGACGGTCGACGCTTTCGGCCGGGGCGTTGCGGTGCTCGGCGTCGTGACCGAGTCGCGCCTCATCAATCCTTGAACGAAAACGGATTGAAGCTTGTGTGATAGTCGTAGTAGTCGATCTGATCCACGCGCTTGAGGCGCTTCGACACGGCCGTGACGACGGGCAGCAGCACGAGCTCGTAGATCAGCTTGAAGGCTATCTGGATGCCGATCATCGTCAGCACGACGTCCCGCGGCAGCCGCCCCCAGAAGAGGATCGCGCAGAACAGCGTGCTGTCGATCACGATCGCGACGCCGGTGCTCGACACGATACGCGCCCACAGATGGCGGCCGGCCGTCGCGATCTTGAGTTTCGCGAGAAACGTCGTGTTGATGAACTCGCCGCAGAAATACGCGATGGTCGACGCGACGAACGTTCGGGCGAATTCGAGCGCGAGCGCCGGGTATGCGGCGGCGAGCGTCGGGTTTCGCGCCTCCCAGCTGGGCAACGCGGGCGGCAGCGACAGCAGCCAGGTGCCGATGATGAACATCAGGTTCACCGCCAGCCCGCCCCAGATCACCAGGCGGCTGACGCGATATCCGTAGACCTCGGTGATGATCGTGCTGAACGCGTAGGTCATCGGAAACGCGATCAGCGCCGCCGGAATGCCGAAGCTGACGGCGCCGAGAAGCGGCAGCCCATCGATCCTGAGCTCGATGACGCGCGCGCCCGTCACGTTCGACAGCATCAGGAAGCCGACATAGACAAGCGCGAGCAGCAAGACGGCGGGCGTCAGTCGATGCTTGCGCGTCGGGAAGTACGACAGCGGGACGAGCCCGTCCGTGTCAGTGGCGGCGTTGAGAAAGCCGATGTGCGCGACGTCCTCGCGCGAGAACTTGCCGAGCCACGATTTCGTGTTCAGCTCGCGCGGCGACATCTTGAAGGTGGCGCCGGAATCGCACACGCGCACCAGGACGAGCAACGCGTCGTTGTCGAGCGACGGCTCGATGACGGCTTCGATTTCATGAGAAGCGTATTCCATGATCGGCCTGCGAGGCGGGCTATTGCCGGATCAAGCGCAGATTCGGCACGTCGTGCAGCGGCTCGCTGCTGCGAACCGGGTTGATGTCGATGCCGCCGCGGCGCGTGTAGCGGGCCGCGACGGTCAGCCGTGCGGGCGCGCATCGTTGCTGAATGTCCTTGAAAATCCGCTCGACGCATTGCTCGTGGAATTCCTCGTGATTGCGAAACGACACGACGTACCTGAGCAGCGCCTCGCGATCGATGCGCCGGCCTTCGTAGGCGATCGAGACCGTACCCCAGTCGGGCTGTCCCGTCACGAGGCAGTTCGATTTCAGCAGGTTCGAATAGAGCGTTTCGCGGACCTGTTCGTCATGCGTCGCGAGGAGCCGCCGGTCCACGTCGAATGCGTCGATCGCGATGTCCTGCTCGTCGATCGACGTGCCGGCCGGCGTGCCGATGTGGCGCGCGGCGGCGCGCTCCAGCGGCTCGAGCGTGACGGAAACGGGCGCGCCCGCGCAGCGCGACAGGTCTTGCGCGGCGATGCGCTCGACGTCAGCCGGAGTCTCGAACGACGTGTTGTTGAAGGTGTTGAAATACAGCTTCATCGATTTCGACTCGATCACGTTCGGCGATGCGCACGGCACGACGATCGTCGCGATCGCGACGCGCGGCACGCCGCGCGGCGTCAACCACGAGAGCTCGTAGTGGTTCCACACGTCGACGCCGAAGAACGGCAACGGGCCCGTGATGCCGATTTCCTCGCGCTTGATCGTGCGCGGAATCGCGAAAAGCTTCTCCGGGTTGTACGTGGATTCGTACTTGGATTGCTTGCCAAGCTCCATGGCGCCTCGGTTCGGCGATGAATTCATGTTTTTGGGATTCCTGGTTTCGGTATTTCGATTCTCGATCAACCAAATTCGGTCGTTCAGGCGCGTGGACGGAAGAACCTTGTTCATTCGACGAGCTTCGGCATGATACCCGATGGTTCCGTTGTTAATCGGCGAGTAAAACGGGATCTGCGAGAGATTATGCGATCAATCCGGAAGGCCGATTCATTCGTTTTTTTGATCGGGATGGTTTCGATTGTTTTGTGTTTTGGCGGAGGGCGTAAAGTTTGTGGAAATGAATTAAAGATATAAATAATATATGTTCGATTATCCATTTGTGCATGTTGGACATGAATGGTTGTGGGCGCGTGCACATGGCTTGTGCCGAGTGTGGTGCCGCTCGGTCGGTTACGGAGGGAGTACCTGTTAGATCTACGAGTTTCGATGGGTTGCCAATTCATCCATATTATCTCCGTTAAGATAATTATTGTTTTTGCAATATGGAAATAGGCTTGACGCAGTAGCTGTCTGAGTTATTAAAAGAGAAGTTGCAGGTCGTGCTTGTAATCCGTCTGTCGAATGACGAAGCCAGCGAAAAAATGCTCAGATCGCGGACGCGATTCGATGTGTCGATGAAATCCCAGGTTCCGATCGCTGAGCGGAATCGTCATTGACAGGGAAATCGGTCAGTCGAAATGCTGGAGGAGCGCCGAAAGGGTTCAGGTCGAGGCAATGCGATAGGTCGATGCGGCCCGGTAGATGGACAAGATCGGGATGCGGCGGGGATCAATCGATCAGTTGAATCGATGCTCGCGCCGGGTGGAAGGAACGGGCAATTCGTGGGGCGCTGCCTGTATGCGTGGCCGCCGGGCGGCGTGGCGGAGGCTGCGGGGATTCAGTGAGCCTCGCTTAAGAAGGCGACGACGAGATAAACCGGCTAGGGCCTGTTCCCGCTAATAACGGGCTTGCGAACGTGCCTTTGCGCCCGCATGGCAAGGAGAGAGGAGGCGCAATAGCCGTCGCTATTGCAACGACGAACGACGCCGCCATGCGGGCGCAAAGGCACGTTCCCGTGATCGAAAAAATCCGTCGAGGGGCTGGCCGCCAGAAGGGCCGATCGCTGCGCCATGCTCCTCGCGAATACGTCGAGTATTCGCTTCGTCGCAATCCTTGCGCTCGGCCCTTCTGGCGGCCAGCGCAAGCCCGTTATTAGCGGGAACAGGCC